>JBFMFA010000393.1:0-651 GCA_040753195.1 Gemmatimonadota bacterium
CGATGCGCCCGTACGCTTGCGTGTACCGGGCGTCCTGGGCGGGAAGGCTGGGCCGTTGGACGTCCTGGATGCGCAGCTGCTCGGCGCGATCGAGACCCAACGTGTAGTACGTGCCCGTGACGCTGAATTTCCCCTTCGCCCAGCCGGCACGTGCAATGAGCGCAAGGTGATCGGCGTCGCCTAACGCGTCATCTTGCGTGCCGTACTGATAGGCGCCGGCCTGCAGCAGGATGCCTTGCGTAAAGCGCTTGGCGTAATAGCCGCGATACGAATTAGTGTCGTAGTCCCCCGTGCTCACATCGACTCGCGTTGCGGCGGTGGTGGAGCGAGTGGTCCACGTGCGCATGTGGACGCGGATCTCGCGCGCACTGCGCTCGATGCGTACTTCTTCCAGCGTCCACAGCGGGATCGTGGCGTAGTCTTGAACGCCGCCGGCGCGCGGATTGACCTCGTCGAGCTCGAAGCCGTCGAGGAATACGCGCACGCGCCGGAACTCGCCGGCATAGGCCGCGACCTGCGGTGAAGCGATCCACCCGGACTGGAATGTCGTCACTCCGGGGATTCGGGCGAGCAAGTCGTTCAGCGTTAGGGCGCCCGTGGCGAAGAGCTGGCTGCGATCCCAACGATATACATCGCCGACGTCGGCGAGCG
>JBFMFA010000393.1:661-4131 GCA_040753195.1 Gemmatimonadota bacterium
ACCCAAACTACATCCCCCCCCCCCGCCGCCCCGCGGCGGCATCGACGGAGGCGCGATCGGCGCCTTGAGACTGTCGGCAGCGCGCGCTCTGGCGATGCTGTCGCGGCGCGCAACGACGCGCTGCGCCGAGTCGCTTCTCAGCGAGTCGCGGATGAACGCACTGTCGCGCTGCACACGCACGGTGTCCTGAGCGGCGGCGACGTTCGTGAGTAAAACGGCCCCGACCAGTGGGCCGAGGCCGGTGAACGCCAGCCTACGAATCAGCGCACTCTGCCACGCACGAATTCCACGAAGGTGCCAACAGGCACGCCCGTCGGTCCTCGCGGAACGATGCCGAGGTCTGTTTCGCTGTATGCCGTCCCTGCGATGTCGAGGTGCGCCCACGGATAACCGTCCACGAACTCCTTCAGGAATATCGCCGCCGTGATGGCGCCGCCGGCACGTCCGCCGGTGTTTTTGATGTCCGCCACATCCGACTTGATCTGTTCGCGATAGTCGTCCCACAGGGGAAGCGGCCAGCCAGGCTCGGCCGCGCGCTCGGCGGCCCGCTGCACTTCGCTGGAAAGCCGCGCGTCCGTCGCGAAGATCCCCGTTGCCGTGTTGCCTAACGCGATAACACACGCTCCCGTGAGCGTGGCCGCATCGATGGCCACCGCCGGCTTGAAGCGTTTGGCGTACGTCAGCAGGTCTGCCAGCACCATCCGCCCTTCGGCGTCGGTGTTGATCACTTCGATCGTTTTGCCTGACGAAGCCGTGACGACGTCGCCCGGCTTATACGCCGTTCCCGACGGCATGTTCGTCGTCGCGCCGAAAACGCCTACAACGTTCGCTCGCAACTTGAGCCTGCCAATGGCCTCCATCGCACCGATCACACCCGCGGCACCGCACATGTCGAACTTCATCCACTCCATGCGCTCCGCCGGCTTGATGGAGATGCCGCCCGTATCGAAACACATCCCTTTCCCGATCAGAACAATTGGAGCTTCCCCTTTGCGGCCACCTGAGTACTCCATTGCGACAAGCTTGGGATCCTGCGGAGTGCCCTGCGCTACCGCGAGGAAGGCGCCCATTTTGGCGCGTGTCATGTCCGCGCGCCCGAGAACCGTTAGGCGGAATTTGTGTCGCTTGGAGATCTCGCCCGCGACTTCGGCCAAATATTCGGGTGTGCTCAAGTTTCCCGGCATCATCGCCAGCCGGCGCGCGACGGCATAACCCTCGCCGATGGCTTGTGCGGCCGCGGCCGCTTTGGCGCCGCGACGCACGTCGCCCACCAGCAACTCCACTGTGTCGAGCTTGGGACGCTGCTCCGTCTGGGGGGGTGGTGTCTTGAGGTCGGCATACTCCCAGGCGCCAAGCTGCGCACCGATACCGATGGCCTCGAGCGCGCGCTGATCGTTCGTCGCCGCCCACATACTCAGCGTGGTCGCGCCGATACGCTGTGCCTGACGAGCTGCGATGCCAGCCGCGCGTCGCAAGGCGTTAGGCAGATCGGCGGCCGTCGTGCCGTATCCGACCAGGATCACCCGCGCGATGTTGCCCCCCCCGCCATCGAGGTGCAGCACCTCATCACGATTGCCACGGAAATCTCGGCGCGCGGCAACGCGAGTCATGGCGCCGGCGAGCGCGCGATCGAGCGGCTTCAGTGCCGCTGGCACTTCGCCGAATGACGGCAAAAGGAGAGCAGCAAGTTCAGTTTTTACCGCGGACCAGTCGGCGCGGCGCGCTGCGAGCTTCATGGGGAATGGCTGAGGGATTTGGCGCTATGGCGCGCGCTCCGCGCGCACCGTCCTACGCGAGCGGCGTAATGAAAACAGGTCAAAGGTCAAAGGTCAAAGGTCAAAGCGAGCCTTCGAGGAGGCCGATCGCCACACGCACTTTCAATCCGTCTCGCGCCAGGCGTCGTAGAGCCTGGTTGTTAGCACTGCATCGCGGTGCCGACCTCTCGCCACCGCGCAGGCCATGTGTCCAACCAGGAGCATCCATGCGATTCCGACCACTGATGGCCGCCACGCTGTTTATCGTGACTGCAACCGCTGCGGCGGGCGCGCAGACCAGCACTTCACTCTACAAGCGGATCGGCGGGTATGACGCCATTGCCGCCGTGACCGACGATTTCCTCGGCCGCTTGGCGAATGAGCCGCTCATCGCGCCGTTTTTCGCCGGGCACTCGCAGAATACGCTTGGGAAACTGCGCATGCTCGTGATCGAACAGGTATGCGCGGCCGCCGGCGGACCATGCGTCTACACGGGCCGAGACATGAAGACGGCGCACACGGGCCTCGGCATTACGGAAGAACAGTGGAACGCGTCTGTGCGCCACTTCAGCGCGACGCTCGAGAAATTCAGCGTCCCGGCAAAGGAGAAGGCCGAGTTGTTAGGCGTGGTCGGGGCCCTGAAAGCGGATATTGTTGAAAAAATGTAGGTCTAAAGTCTAAGGTCTAAGGTCTAAGGTCGAAGCAACCACACGAGGCTCGCTTTGACCTTTGACCTTTGACCTGAACGAAGTCGGGAACTTGCTGGGCTAGTTGCTTCCTCGTATGAGGACATGCAGGCGACTATTCTCCAGCAGATGACATCCGTACCAATCGAGCTGCAGAGCGCGCTCGGCTACCGGTATGAGCTGCGGCGCGAGATCGGCCGGGGCGGAATGGCGACGGTGTACCTGGCCGATGATCGTCAGCACGGGAGGAGTGTCGCCGTCAAGGTCCTGGATTCGGCGCTTCACGCCAACGACGCCGAAGCCGAGCGGTTTCACCGCGAGATTCGGGTGGCAGCGAGTCTGGTGCACCCGGCGATCGTCCCCCTCTTCGACTCGGGCGAGTGCAACGGGCGCCTGTATTACGTGATGCCCTTCATCGACTCGGAGACGTTAGGCGACCATCTGGCGCGCGAGGGGACGCTCAGCATCGAATCGGCTGTGCGCGTCACAGCTTCGCTCGCGCGGGCGCTCGACTATGCGCATCGCCGTGGGATCGTCCACCGCGACATAAAGCCGGACAACATCTTCCTCCACGAAGGCGAGGCGCTTCTCGCCGACTTCGGCGTCGCTCGCGCGGTGTCATCGCTCGGCATGACGTCAACGGTGATGACGACCGATGGTTTGGCCGTCGGCACGCCAAGCTACATGAGCCCGGAACAGGCCCTGGCTGAAAAAGACGTTGATGGTCGCAGCGATCAATACAGCCTCGCCTGTGTGCTCTTCGAAATGCTGACCGGCAAGCCGCCCTTCTCCGGCGAACACGCGCGGCAGGTCATCATGCGGCATGTCACGGAACCGCCCCCGCGCGTGCGCGTCCAACGGCCCGAAGCTTCCAGCGCGATTGAAGGAGCGCTCGTTAGGGCGCTTGCCAAAGACCCCAACGAACGCTTTCAAACGACAGGAGAGTTCGCCGCGGCGCTGACGCAGAAGACCGGGCTGGAAGGGACCCTCGGCGACAGCCTGCATGCGATCGCAGTGCTTCCGTTCGTCA
>JBFMFA010000394.1:0-4125 GCA_040753195.1 Gemmatimonadota bacterium
CGCCGAAGCGCGCGCGAAAGGCGGCACAGTGATCATTCACGGGCGCAGTGAGGAGCAAACGCGCGCCGCGATCGTAAGTCCGCTCACGATGATCGCGAGCGATGGCTTCATCGAGAACGGCCGGGGACATCCGCGTACTTCGGGTTCCTATTCGAAAGTGCTCGGCAAGTACGTGCGCGAGGAGAACGCGTTGACGTTAATGGACGCGCTGCGCAAAATGACGATAGAACCTGCACGTCGGTTGGAGGCGCGCGTACCCATGCTGGCCAGGAAGGGGCGCATCAACGTCGGGGCGGATGCAGACCTAACGATCTTCGACCCGGCCACTGTCATTGACAAGGCCACGTACGAAGATGCGACGATTCCCGCTACTGGCATTCCATTCGTAATCATCGCCGGTCAGGTCGTTGTGGACAGCGGCAAAGTTACGGCGGCGCGTCCCGGCCGAGCCATCCGCGCGCCTGTACAATGATCGTGTGGCGGCTGGCGCTGCTCGCGTGTGCCGCAGGCGCGACGCACGCGCAGAGCGCCCCGCGGGCGCTGCCGCGCTTGCACCATGTGGGTCTCAACTCGGTGGACCCTGAACGCGCGATCGACTGGTATTTGCACCTATGGCCCGCCGCGCGTCGCACAACGATCGCCGGACAGCCGGGTGTTGAGGCGGAGATGTACCTGCTCTTCAACAAGGTCGATCACGTGCCCGTGGGCGCGTGGCGTGACGACCTGCATCGCTCGGTGCCGCAGAGCGCGTTCTGGCACATCGGAGCATTTGCGAATACGACTGACATGGCGGAGTCGCTGGCGCGGATCGGTGTGAAGCATCTGCCGCTCTTCACGTCACCTGATGACAGCGTAGGCGTATGGCGTTCGGGGCTGGCGCCATATACAGGCACTGTAACCGCGCGGCAGCTGCCTAACGTGCAGTCCGCAGCGCCCCGGCCCGGCGGTTTCAGTTATGTCGTCGCTCCAGATGGTGTGTTGTTCGAGTTCACCGGTGGGCCCGATACGCGACCGTCCTTATCGCACGTGCATTTCTACCACGAACACCCGCAATGCGCGGCGAATTGGTACGTACAGCACCTGGGAATGGAGCTCCCGCCGATGCGTGATAGCGCCGGCCGCGAAGTTCCGCGACCACTATACAATCCATGCGAAGCGGCTTCTGGGGAAGCCGGGTGGCCGTCACTCGAGCGCATCGGCACGATGCGCCAGCCGAACGCGACCGTGCGCCACGGGAACGGCAACATGTCGTTCTACCCGCGGCAGTGCGTTGCCGGTCGCTGCGGGAATGCCGAGCCGCTGGTGCGCTCGCGCGGACAGGCGCTGGATCATGTCGCCTTCGTGGTGGAGAACCTCGACGAAATGCTCGTTAGGTTGCGCTCTGGCGGCGTGCGCATCCTCGAGGGACCGTATTCGTTTGCCGATGCGCGGGCCGTAATGATCGAAGATCCCGATGGTCTGGCGATCGAATTGATCGACGCGCGCGGATTACCGATGCCAATTAACCGTCAGCCATGAAACCTCTCCACAGCTCTCTGTGTGTAGCGTTGCTGTTTGCGGCGCCTGCGGTCGGCGCACAATCAGCTCCAGTGCGCGCATTTACAGGCTTCACGCTGATCGATGGAAGCGATCGCGCGCCGATACCTAACGCCACAATGGTCGTGCAGGATGGCCGCGTGGTTCGTATCGGCTCAGCAGCGAATGTCGCGATCCCGGCGGAAGCGGAGCGTGTGACACTAGACGGGAAGTTCGTGATTCCGGGACTGATCAACGCGCACGGCCACGTCAACACACCGCGCGATCTCTCTACCTACGCCGCCTATGGCGTAACAACTGTCGTGAGCCTCGGCGGTGAGCAGGCCGCGGTTTTCGCCGCTCGCGATGCTCAGAACTCGGCGAACGTGGCGCGGGCGCGCGTCTACGTTTCGGGACCTGTACTCACGCCGAATACGCCTGACGAGGCGCGCTCGCAAGTCGCCGGCGTGGCCGCCCAGAAAGTCGACATCGTGAAGATCCGGGTGGACGACAACCTGGGCACGACGCAGAAGATGCCGGCAGCTGTGTATCGCGCTGTGATCGACGAAGCACACAAGCGCAATCTGCGAGTTGCGTCGCATTTGTTTTACCTCGCGGACGCCAAGGATCTCCTTCGTGCCAAAGTGGATTTCATCGCGCATAGCGTACGCGATGCCGACGTCGACGCCGAGTTGATTGGTGCGCTCAAGACTTCGGGCGTGTGTTATTGCCCGACGTTGATGCGTGAAGTGTCGACCTTCGTGTACGAGACGACGCCGGAATTCTTCTCAGATCCGCTCTTCCAGAAGCACGCGAACGCGGAATGGGTGGCGCAACTGAAAGAACCGGCGCGGCAGCAGGCGATGCGCAATAGCGCGAGCGCACAGCGGTACAAGGTGGCCCTTGATATGGCCAGCAAGAATCTGAAGCGACTGTCCGATGCGGGTGTTCCGATTGCGATGGGGACTGACACCGGTCCCACGGGACGCTTCCAGGGGTACTTCGAGCTGATGGAGTTGGAGCTGATGGCAAAGGCGGGCATGTCGCCGCGGCAAATTCTCACCGCTGCCACGCGTGATGCGGCGCGTTGTATGAAGCTCGATACTCAGCTTGGCACGCTGGAGCGTGGAAAGTGGGCGGATTTCGTGGTCCTGGACGCGGACCCGCTGGCAACTGTGTCAAACGTTAGGCGGATTGCGTCGGTGTGGGTCGCCGGCAATCAGGTCGAACGATAGCCCCGGGCGGCGAGCCGCGCGCTACGCGGCCGTTGGAGCTGTAACGGGGCGATCGACACTCTCGAAGTTGAGTTTGCGCGCGAATTCGCGGCGCAAGAGCAGCATGCTAATCGTCAGCTGAACCAGGACCGCGGCGACGGACAGATACCAGATCCAGTTCAATTGAAAGGCGGGAAGACGTGCGAGCAGGTAGGCGGGCAGCGCGACGATCGTAATGCGGACTGCTGAGGCGATCAGCGATGGCATCGTATTCCCCATCGCCTGGAACATGCTCGAGGCGACGAAGATCAAACCCGATGCGACGTAGTTCCACGAGACGATCCGCAGATAGTCAGCACCGACTTGAATCGCCGCCGGATCGTTGGAGAATATAGAAACGAGGGCGTCGGGAGCTATGTGTGAGATAAGAGCGAAGATCACCATCGCCCCGCTCGCAAGGTAGGCAGCACTGCGGAACGTATCTTTCACGCGTTGAGCCAGGCGCGCGCCGAAGTTCTGTCCGGCCACGGGCGCGACCGAGAAACCTAACGCGACAACGGGCATGAATCCCGCCTGGATGATGCGCATGCCGATGCCAAAGCCGGCCTGCGCGGCGGCGCCGAACGGGCGGCTGATCGCGTACACGATGAACATGTACAGCGCCATCAGCCCGAACTCGAAACCCGCCGGGAGCCCGATATTGAGCATTTTTTTCCAGATGTCGAGGCGCGGGCGCCAGTCAGCGAACATGAAGCGCAGGAAGGCGTCTTTGGCGAAGAAATAGGGAGTGAGCCACGCGATGGCCACGACCATCGCGATGAGCGTCGCGATGGCGGCCCCGGCCACGCCTAACGGGCGTCCTGTCCCCCAGCCGAAGATGAGAAAGGGCGCGGCGACCATGTTGACGACGATGCTGATCGTGGAGACGATCATCCCCGGTCGGAAATTGCCCACACCGCGCAGGGCCGCGCCCATCGCAATCATGACGAACTGCAGGGCGAGCGCCGGGATGAACCACAGCAGGTATTCGGCCGCCAGTGCCGCTGTCTCAGCGTCCGCACTCATGGCCGCGGCATAACGAGATCGCAGTGCCAGTCCTACGACGAGCGCAATGGCGCCCACGACCATCGCCAGGACCTGCGACTGATTGAACATCAGCAGCGCCTGGTCACGATCTTTGCGACCAGTGGCGTGCGACACCACGGTCGTCGTGCCTACGCCGAGCATTTGCGTAAGTGCGAGCACGATGAAGCTGAGGTTTCCAGCGATGCCGACGGCGGCAACGGCGGCCGTGCCGAGTCGTCCGACCCAGTACAGGTCAACGAGAAAGTAGAGTGTCTGCACGACCATGGTGACGAGCATGAAGCTCGTGGTCTTGAGCAAGTGCCTGGTGACT
>JBFMFA010000395.1:0-4123 GCA_040753195.1 Gemmatimonadota bacterium
CGACAGGGCCAGCCGGAATTGCTCGCGTCGCTGGGCGAGTGCCTCGATACCGGGGAGCACGCCGACCGTCGAGACGGTGATATGCCGCGCGCCGATCCCGAGGCCCTTGGGGTTGTTGAGAATCGTTAGGGCAACGCTCACGGCCTTCCAATTCATCAGAGGCTCGCCCATCCCCATGAACACGATGTTCGTCGGCGCGATGCGCGGTTCCAGCAGCAACAACTCGCGAACCTGACCGGCGATCTCGTACGGCTCCAGGTTGCGCGCGAACCCCATGGCGCCGGTCGCACAAAAGGCGCACTGCAGAGCGCAACCAGCCTGCGACGATATGCACAGCGTCAGGCGCTTGCCCTCAGGAATCGCCACGGACTCGATTGTCTGGCCGTCGTGCAGCCGAAACAGAAACTTCTCCGTGCCGTCGCTGCTGCGTTGCCGAGTGTCAATCGTTAGGCGCGGCAGCTCGAACGCCTCCGCCAGCTGCGCGCGAAACGCCGGCGGCAAGTCCGTCATCTCCGCGAACGAGCCTTTGGGTGAGTGCCAGAGGTGGTTTGCCGCCTGACTCCCGCGATACGGCTCCACGCCACGCGATACCGCGAATTCGCGCAGCGCTCGCTCCGCGTCCAGCGGTTCCAGGTTCAAAAGGTTCGTCTTCACGGGGCCGCCAGGTGGGTCACGAGCATGAAGACATATGACGGAGACAGGCCGTAAGGGTTCTCTTCGCGCGCCACGCCAATGCGATAGCGCCCCGATCGCGCGCCAACGCCGAGGCGCAGCCGAGTGGTTGCGTCGTTGCGCGTTACTACACGTGCCACGCCAACTCGTGCGTCCCACACACGCGCGCGCACCGTAACGTAGCCAAAGTGCTCGTTCGACATCGCCACGGTCCCCGTCCACGCGTAGCCAAGGCGGACGTTCGCGTTCGTGAGGCGCGGAATGGCGAAGGCGCGCGCGTCAACAGCGGCGGAAAAAGCCGCGCCGCTTCCGCCTCGCGCACCCGGGCGCCAAAGAAATGTGGATCCACCGACCGTAATGTCGCGGCGCGCCACGCTGTCCATCACCACGCCGGCGTCCAGGCCAAGCTCGCTGCGTCGCTCGGTATCGAGCTCGCCGCGCTGATAGCGGAGAGCGATCCCGCTCGTTAGGGTGCGCCCCTCCCGCCGCGCCGCCGCGACTGACACGACAAGCAGCCCGTACGGAATGTCCGGACCGATGGTCTGGGGGTCGGTGTCGGTGCGCGCGATGTCGGCGACGCTCGAACGTGCGAGCGACAAGCCGAGCGTGTTTCCGCGGATCGTATATGCCAAGGCCACGGTTTGCGCCCCGACGCGCTGCTCCTGGCCCGTGGCGAGCGACGAAATGGAGAGCCGCCCGCGCTCGGCCGGCGACACATACAGCGACGCCGGGTTACGCAGCCCGTCTCCCGCGAACAGCGCCAAAGCGGTGCCCTCGGCCAGGGCCGCGATGGGGAGATCGAAAAGGTCCCGCCCAGGGAGCTGCTGCGCCGCGCTGGGGGCGCTGGCGAGCGGAACCGCTACGATGGCCAACGCAAGGCGCCGCATGGACCTCAGGTTAGGGGCGCTCGGATGTCGGGTCAATCTCGCTTCCCCCTCCTTGCCGACGACCCTTAGATTTCGCGCCCCCATGTTACAGCACGACAACCGCTTGCGGTGCACGGCAGGGCCCGACCTGCCAAACGCGGCAGCCACCCGCAAGTTGTGATTGCAACGTCCAAGCCTTGGCTGACCGCAGCGCTGATTTCCACGACGGCCATTCTCGTACTCAATTCATTGCCAGCGACTGCGGCCCGCGTTCCTTCGTTCTCAGGGGCGGACAAGCTCGCGCACGCGGCGATGTATGGCGCTGCGGCGTACTCCTGGCGCGCCACATTCGTAACACCCCTTCGTTCCGTGACCTGGTTGGTGCTGGCGGCGCTTTCCGCTTTGGGCGCCGTCGACGAGGTACACCAGCGTTGGGTTCCGGGGCGGATGCCTGACGTGCGGGACTGGCTCGCGGACCTCGCGGGAGTGGTGCTCGCGCTCGGGGCCTGGTACGTCCTTTCGCGTCGAGCCGGAGGCGCATGACCGACCAAGCAGCGTTAGGTACAGCTTTGCGTTCACACATGTGCGGGTCGTTGCGACCGGCGCATGCAGCGCTTTCCGTTCGTCTGGGGGGCTGGGTGCACCGCACCCGCAACCTGGGCGGACTGATTTTTCTCGACCTGCGGGACCGGGAAGGGATGGTGCAGGTATCCTTCGACCCACGCTACGCGGAGGCCGAGGCGATGGCGGTGGCGGAGCGCCTAACGCCGGAGACTGTCGTCATCGTCGAAGGCGAGGTCGTCGAACGGCCGATCGAGGGTCGCAACCCGGAGCTGGCCACCGGCGACGTTGAAGTGCGCGCGCGTCGCGCTCGAATCGTTGGAGAGGCCCTCACACCGGCCATCCCCGTCGCGCGCAGCAAGGGCGACAAACTCCCGGCTGAAGAGCTGCGCCTCAAGTACCGGTTGCTCGATTTGCGGCGCCCCGAAATGGCTGCGAACATCGTTATGCGGCACCGGCTGCTGCAGCGTTCACGCCAGACGCTGTCGCAGCTCGGGTTTCTCGAAATCGAAACGCCGATCCTGACAAAGCCGACGCCGGAGGGGGCCCGCGACTATCTCGTGCCGAGTCGCATCCATCCTGGTGAGTTTTACGCGCTCCCACAGTCGCCGCAGATCTACAAACAGCTGCTGATGGTCGCGGGGTTCGATCGGTACTTCCAGATCGCGCGCTGCTTCCGTGACGAGGATCTGCGCGCCGATCGCCAGCCTGAGTTTACGCAGATCGACATCGAAGCGAGCTTCGTGAGCGCAGAGGACATTTACGGCGTCATCGAGCGCATACTCGTCGAATTGTGGCGGGAAGCCGGTGAGTCGGCGAGCGCGCCGTTTCAGCGCATCCCGTACCGCGAAGCGATGGAACGCTACGGCGTCGATAAGCCCGATCTGCGTTTTGGCTTCGAGATCCAGGACCTCACAGCGTACGTCGGCGACGATGCCGCGCCCTTTGTGCGCGAGGCCATCGCTGCCGGCGGTCGCGTGCGGGGAATCGTTGCGCCTGACGCCGCGACCGTGTCCCGCAAAGACATCGACGCGATGAGCGCGGCCGCGAAAGACGCGAAGGCCGGCGGATTGGTTTGGGCGCGACACACGGATCACGTGTGGGAAGGCCAGGGAGTGAAGGCCATCGGCGCGAGTGCTCTCGCCAGGCTTGGCGGCCGTCCTGGCGACCTGCTGCTCGCCGTGGCGGGAGCCGATACGGTCACGTCACCGGCGCTCCATGCCGTTCGGTCGGCACTTGTTAGGCGACCCGGTGTGGAGCCGCGGACGCGCCATGCATTTTGCTGGATTGTGGACTTTCCACTCTTCGAACTGGATCCGGACTCCGGCGCACACGTACCAGCGCACCACCCGTTTACGGCGCCACACCCTGAAGATCTCGAGTGGCTGGAAAGCGATCCGGGACGCTGCCGCGCGCTGCACTACGACGCCGTCTACAACGGCAATGAGCTCGGAAGCGGCTCCATCCGTATCACGACGCCGGCGCTGCAATCGACGATCTTCCGCTTGTTAGGCATCTCGCCGGAGGATCAGGCGCGACGCTTCGGTTTCCTGCTCGATGGCCTCGCCGCCGGTGCGCCGCCGATGGGCGGCTTTGCGTTAGGCTTCGATCGCATCGCAATGCTGCTCGCCGGCGCTGCCTCGTTGCGCGAAGTGATCGCATTTCCGAAGACGACGGCGGCGCGTGCGTTGTTTGAAGGAGCGCCTACACCGGTCAATCCGGACGATCTGGCGGCGCTGCACCTAACGCGGCGCAGTGGAGGCGGCTCGTGACCGATCAGATGACGAGCCAGCGTCTCGACACCGCCGGCGCCGACCTGCTCACGTTGGCGGGCGTGAATGACGCCAATCTCGTGGAGTTGGCGCGGCAGACTGGAGTGAAGGTGGCGCTGCGCGGTGACGCGCTTGTGCTCACCGGTTCACCCAGCGCCTTGACTCAAGGGGTCCAGCTGGCGCAACGGATGATCGACGCCGCGCGCCAGCGGACGGATCTCACGCCCGATGAAGTCGTTCGCTTGAGTATGG
>JBFMFA010000396.1:0-4115 GCA_040753195.1 Gemmatimonadota bacterium
GGCGACGCGCGCGCCGCACGAATAGCGCGCGTGCCGGGTGCTCGTGAACTAGCGAGCCGGCACTAAACCAGAATCCCCACGTCGACGTCGCCTTCCTTCTGCGTGATGTTCACGCTCACATCGTATGCGTGGCGTGTGAGTACGAGATCCACGAGTCCGTCGCCCACCTGCAGGTTGCGGATCTTCACCCAGCTCAGATACGACGGCAGCACCGGATGCTCGAAACGCAGCTGCGGTTTGGCGGGCGAAAACGTAAGTCCGATGCATGCACACAGGAGCTGGAAAACTGCTGCGCTGGCCCATGCCTGCGGTGAGCACGCGACTGGATAGAGCGTCGGACCCTGTCCAGCATAACGAGGAAAGCCGCAAAACAGCTCAGGGAGCCGATTCAGGTCCATGAAACTGCTCGCTTCGAACAGCCCCGTGAGAATGCGCATCGCGCTTTCCTTTTTTGCGTAACGCGACAGCCCCAGCGCTATCAGCGCGTTGTCGTGCGGCCATAACGAGCCGTTGTGATACGACATGGGGTTGAAGCGCGGTTCGGTCGCCGCCACCGTGCGGATGCCCCACCCGTTGAACGAATCGTCCGACATCAAGGTGTCGGTAAGAACGTCCACATGTTCGGACTCGACGATTCCGCAGGCGAGTGCCTGTCCCGCGTTCGATGTGCGAACGCGGCATGGCGCCTTCTCACCGTCCAACGCCACGGCGAGTGTGCCGATCTCTTCGCACCAGAAGTCGCGGTTGAAACGTGCGCGCAGGTCGTCGGCCTGCCGCTGCAGCGTCGTCGCCAGCGCCGTATCCCCCAATCGCCGCGCTAGCCGGGCGCCCGCGCGCTTTGCGTCATATACGTACCCCTGGACTTCGCACAACGCGATCGGTCCTCGCGCAAACGTGCCGTCGGCGTGATAGACCGAGTCGAATGAGTCCTTCCACCCTTGCTGCTCGAGACCGCGCGAACTGTATCGCGCGTATTCGACGTACCCGTCGCCATCGCGGTCGCCATACCGGTCCATCCACTCCAGCGCGAGGGTGATGGCTGGCCACAGCTCGCGGATGAACTCATCGTGGCCGGTGCGGTCATGGTACGCTCCGGCAAGCATAACGAACAGGGGCGTCGAATCCACGCTCCCGTAATACTGCGCAAAGGGCACTTCGCCTAACGCGGCCATCTCACCTTCGCGCAACTCGTGCAAAATCTTTCCCGGCTCGGCATCCTGTTCCGGTGACATCTCTCGCGCCTGCCGTCGAGCGAGAAAGCGCAGCACACCGCGTGCGAGCTGGGGTTCCACCCACAGCATCTCCAGCGCGGTGATGAGCCCGTCGCGCCCGAAGGGCGTGCTGTACCACGGAACGCCGGCGTACGGATAGGGTCCGTCGACCGTCCGCGTCGTCAGCATGCGTAAGTCCGCGGAGGAGCGCTCCAACCACTCGTTGAATTTCGCGTGCGATGTCTCCACGGTGGCGCCTTTCGCACGTTCGCTCTCGTGCTCGCGCGTGCTTTCGCTCAACGCCTCGCGATAGCTCACGAGCGTCCGGCGCTCCTCCTGAAATTCGCAGCTCACGTTCACAAACAACTCGTACGCGGCGCGCGGAAGCAGCTCCACGTGAAACTCCGCCGCGTCTTCGTCGATGCAGTCGGGGAGACGATCGAAGTGCACGCGGGTGCGTCGCCTAACGTCGTCCAGGCCACGGTACATCAACTCGACCGAACGTTCCTCCACAAGCGACGGCAGATAGGTCCCCCGTCGCGGACGGCGTATGCCGCGCACCTCGAAGACGTCGGCGAAATCACCGCCGAAGTCCACAGACAGTGTGACGCCGACGCTCACGTCCCCGAAATTCACCAAACGCAGATGTTCGTGCAGCGCTCCCTCCTGCAACAGGCGAGCGCGAAAAACGTGCAGCGTGTCGCGCCGGAACTTGAGACGATCCCCTTCATAACGATCCGGCACCGTCATTTCCACGACGAGCAGACTGTTATCGGCCTTCACCCAGGAGTTGAGAAGAATGGGGCGATGGCCGTCCAGCGTCATGACGAACTGCGAAACAAAGCGCGTCCCGTGGTGGTACAGCCCAAGCTGCCCGCCCGGAATGTATCGGATATCGCCGAACCGGTCGAAGACGCCGAATGTGTCGTGCGACTTGAGCACACGGGACCGTTCATCGGAGAGCGTGGCGCCTTCGATCGCCCACTGCCCTTCCTGCTCCTCGTTAGGCTTCTCGCCCAGGGCCGTCACGCCGCGGCGGCGTCCCGGTTCCATGTGAGCTGACGGTAAATTTCCAGATACTCTTCGGCCATGCGCGGCGCCAGGAAACGCGACTCGAAGACGCGTCGGCAGTGGGAGCGATCGAGTGTGTGCAGGCGCTGCACGGCGCCCACGGCTGCATCAACACTGTCCACGATGAAGCCGGTCTCGCCATCGTTGATGATTTCGGGGACCGATCCTCGCCGAAAGGCGATCACGGGTGTGCCGCACGCCATCGCTTCGATCATAACGAGGCCAAACGGCTCCGGCCATTCGATGGGGAAGAGCAGCGCTTCTGCGTTGCCCAGGAAGTCTCCTTTTTCGGCGTCGCCGATCTCGCCCATGAACCGCACACGTGAATGCTGCAACAGGGGACGGATCCGCTCTTCGTAGTAGCGACGGTCGGCTTCGTCGATTTTCGCGGCGATGCGAAGTTCCATCCCTACGCGCTCCGCCACGAGAATGGCGCGGTCCACACGCTTCTCCGGCGATATCCGACCGAGGAACGCGAGATACCCTCCGTTTCCTGCGCCCGGCTTGTACAGCTTCGCGGGCAGGCCATGGTACACGGTCGCGAGCCAATTGGCGAAGGAGAGCGGTGTGCGCTGATCGTTGGAGATGGAGACGAGCGGCACGTCGCGAAACGCCCGAAACAGTGGTTGCAAGTCGGGGACGTCGAGCCGGCCGTGCATCGTCGTTAGGTGCGGTACCCCAAGGAGCCTGCTGAGCGGGAAGTGCAGATACCCGGTGTGGTAGTGCACCACGTCGAACGCGTCGATGGCTCGCATGAGTTGCTGCAGCAGGAGCACGTGTGGCGCGATGTCATCCGTCACCACCCCACCATTGGACGCGTCACGCGCGCGCAGCGCGATAGCGGTGGCCGGCACCAGCCGGGACGCCGTGATCGAATCGCCGCTGGCGAAAAGCGTCACGTCGTGGCCGAGCCTAACGAGTTCCTCGGTGAGGTAGGAAACCACGCGTTCAGTGCCGCCATATTGCCGCGGTGGCACGCTCTCATACAAGGGGGCAACCTGCGCGATACGCATCGTGTCACCGTCGCCAGGCCGACCTTCCGCCTGGCGACGTCCGCTGGTGATTGTCCTGCCTGACGAGCTACCGTGCTTGGGTGGTATCCGGTGTCGTCGTCGCGCCAAGCTTGCCCTGAATCGCCCGCGCCTGATCGAGATGTTTCTGCACCGTACTCGTCACCTGCGTCAAATGCTGCTGCAGCTGCGTGTTCTGCGTGCGATTCTGCAGCTGCTGCAGCATGTCGAGCACCGACTGATGGCCGCTCACCTGATTGTCGATGTACGCGCGATCGAATTCGGCGCCGCTGAGAGACTGCAGCTGGCTCATCGTCTGCGAGTGCATGGATTGCAGACTCGTCTGCGCACCGCTGGGCGACGCGATCGCGCTGTCGGTCGATGACTTCATTCTCTGCATCTGATCGCGATGCTTCCTGTGCTCGTTGACCATCATCTGCGCGAAATTCTTGACTTCCGCATTGGTGGCCTTCGTCCGTGCGAGCTCACCGGCCTCGACTTCTGCGTTGTCGACCGCCGTGACGAACTCGATGACGCCCGCATCAGTCGTGGGAAGATCCATTGCCGGGCTTGTCGCCGCGGCGCTTGTATCCGTTCCAGGCGCAACCTCACCGCCAGCCACCGTGGTGTCGAACGCACCGTCGCGATCGCCGCCACACGCCAAAGCCGTTGCACCGACCACAACCATTGTGAACAGAGTCCTGCCGAGTACCTGCTTCATACGCCGCGCTCCTATGGGCCTGTTGAAGGGAGAAGGGAACGATCGCCATCGTTCGCAAGAGCCATGCTGTGAACGCGCAATGTGCGCTGCGTCACGCGCGGC
>JBFMFA010000397.1:0-4113 GCA_040753195.1 Gemmatimonadota bacterium
CACCGCCAGACAAGTTGCGCACCGATCTATACATGCCGGTCGAATAGTCTCGCTGTCTGGGCGCGCGCCGTGAATCACCCCGGCGCGCGCTGCCCCCACGGCGCCAGCGGCTTTTCGAAGCGCCACACTTCCAGAGGAAACTGCCCACCCGGGATGTCCAGTTTCACGACAACGTTCCCGGTTAACCGCCAACCACACTTCTCATAGAATTTTGCGGCGCGATGGTTCCCAATCGCGCACGCCAGCCACGCCGTCTCGACATTGTTGCGCGCCAACATCGCCTCGGCGTCGTCGATCAGCGCCGCCGCGACGCCCGTTCCGCGCGCTTCCGCAGCAACAAAGAGTTGATCCAGCTCTTCGCCCTTGAGCATATAGAACCCGACGGGCTTGCCTAACGAGCCGACGACGCGCACCCGCGACAGCCCGGCACGAATCCGCTCACGGAAACTGTCCAGGGTGCGGGCGTGGGTTAACGTCTCCGGCATGAGCGCGGCATGCGCGTCTTGCCATCCGTCGTACCAGACCTGGGCGATCTGATCGACTTCAGAGTCATCCGGATTGCGAACCTCGAGCGTCGGCTTTGACATGCTTCTCCACATGCTCGGCATTGCTAACGTGTGCCGCGGAGCACAACGTCCGGCAACGCTATCCACACCACAAATATGCTTCGTCGCAGCTTCGTTTCAGTACTCGGCGGTAGCGCGATCACACTCCATGCCGATGCGCGCTCGATGCTTGCCAAAGCGCTGACTGCGGCAGAATCGAAGACGGCGGACCAGCTCGCCGACGACGAAGACTTCTGGTTCCAGGTACGCCAGGCGTACACCGTCGATCGCAATAACATCAACCTCAATAACGGGTCCGTCGCACCGTCTCCGAAGACCGTGCAGCAGGCACAGCACGACTATCTGGCGATGACGAACATGAGCCCCTCGTTCTACGTAGACGAGATGCTCTATCCAGGCTTTGAAGTTGTCAGGCGGCGGCTGGCGGAGCGCTTCGGTTGCGACAGCGAGGAAATCGCGATCACCAGAAACACAACCGAAGCGCTGGAAATCGTCCAGCTGGGCATGCCGTTGCAGCGCGGAGACGAGATCCTCACGACCACGCAAGACTACCCCAGCATGATCACCGCGTGGCGACAGCGCGAGAAACGTGATGGTGTGGTGCTCCGCATGATCCCGGTGCCCACGCCGCCGAAGTCCGCCGACGATTTGTATAACGCCGTAGCCACCGCCGTGACGCCCCGCACGAAGGTCATCCACGTGTCGCATATCACCTTCACGGCGGGGCAGATCTTCCCCGTTAGGCGCATCAGCCAGCTGGCGCGCCAGCGCGGCATCGAGCTGGTGGTCGACGGTGGGCATTCTTTCGCACAATGGCCTTTCACTCGTGACGAGCTGGACGTCGACTACTACGGCACGTCGCTGCACAAATGGCTCTCGGCGCCGGTTGGCACCGGCTTTCTGTACGTACGCAAAGCCAAGATCCCGAACGTCTGGCCGCTCTTCGCGCACCCGGATCCACAAGGTGGCGACATTCGCAAGTTCGAGCAGATTGGCACCTTCCCAGTACACATTCGGAACCCCATTACCGAAGCGCTCGATTTTTACGACAGCATCGGCCCTGCCCGCAAAGCAGCTCGTCTACGCTTTTTGCGCCGGCGCTGGATGGACGCTGTGCGAGAGGTGAGCAAGGTGAAGCTGCTTACACCGGACTCCGACGACATGTCGTGCGCCATCGGGACGATGGCCATCGACGGCATCGGCGCGCAGGCCCTGACGGATCACCTCATGAAGAAGTATCGCATCCACGCACGGCCACGCTTCGTCCCGAACGAGTGGGAAGGCATCCGGGTCACGCCTAACGTCTACACCACGCTGGAGGAAGTCGACTCGTTCGCGCGCGCCATCCGGGAGGTCGCCACGCGAGGAGTCCGATAGGTCTGTTACGACCTATCGCACATCCGGCGTGCGTACGACGGGTGCCGCCGACAGCGTCTGGAGAAACGCCTGCAACTGGCGTTCTTCATTCTTGCTGAGCTTCAGCGGGCGCAACTCGGACTTGCCGAGCGGAGCGCGCGGAGCGCGATTGTAATGCGCAACAACATCACTCAGCGTGGCAAGTTGCCCGGCGTGCATGAATGGCGCTCGTGCGGCCACGTTGCGCAGCGAGGGCGTTTTGTACGCGCGGACCAGCTCGTGTCCTTCGGTTACGGCGAAGCGTAGCTCACTGCACTGCTCGGGCTTGGCGTCGCTGTGACGGCTCGTGCAGCTGAATTCGCCCTGCAGCGCCTGCCTAACGCCCACAGCGCGTCCGCTATCGACGGCTGCCACGAGCGGCGATGCCGCGACACCCGTATTGTGGAAATGATCGTCGGTGAAGCGCGGTCCGTTATGGCAGTTGATGCAGTTCGCCTTGCCAATGAAGAGCCGCAAGCCGGCCACTTCATCCGACGTCAGACTATCCGCGGCGCTGGGCGACCCGCCGACTAACACCTTGGACACAAACCGATCGAAGCGGGACTCTCCAAACGTGACGGTGCGCTCGAACGCTGCGATTGCCTTACCCATGTTCGCATAGACGCGCGATACTTCGTCACGCTCCGATGCGCTCAGTGCGCTCCACAGCGCACGCGCGGTACTGTCACCGTTCGGACCGGCGTGCTCGGGAAGCTCATCGGTTTGAGGCATGCGGCCGAAGACGCGTTCATAGTCCTTTCTGTAGTACGCAGCGATAAGGCGCGCGTACTGCGTGCGGTCTCCCCCGTGCTCGACGCTACTTTCGAGCGGGCCTAACGCCTGCGACCACTGAGAGTCCATGCGACCGTCCCAGAAAAACCACGGCGAGTGTGCTGTCCCGGCGATGGGCATCGTCCGACGCGGCGTCGTCCCGACACCGCGAGCGAGCGGCGTGTTATCCTGGAAATCGTGCTCCGGCAGGTGACACGTCGCGCACGCCACTTTGCCATTGGCACTCAAGCGTGCGTCGAAGAACAGTCGCCGGCCCAGACTCGCCGCCGCGCTGTCGTCTGCGACGCGATTGCTTGGATCGGGCGCGAGCGGTTCGAGACTCGAGAGAGCGAGGCTCTGCAGCGTCGCCAGCTCGTCTGCGGACCACGTCGCTCTCCGCTGCTGCGTGGCGGCGCCGCGTAGCGTGGTGGATCCCGCTACCAGCGCCGCCAGAATGAGCACTCCGTAGGATCGGTTCATGGGATATGCCTAACGTTAGTTGCTAGAGCTTGATGTTGAAGGTGACTTCGTCTGCGCCTTTCGATCCCTGGATGCGGAATTTCACAACCCACCAACCACCCATGTTGAAGCGCATCCCCTCCACGACGTGCTTGCCGTCACCGAGGTGCTGCGAGACGATTGGCTTGGTGGGGAGGCCGTGTCCGTGCTGCGGCATTCCGCCGTCCACCGTGATCTTGCAGTCATCGACCGGAACGCCGTCGGCCGTGACAACCTCGAGGTTCCAGCTGTGCAGCTTCCCCATGCGGATATGCTCCGCTGGAGTGAAGGTCGCGCGATACAGGTTGGCCGCACTCGTCTGCGTGCGTGCATATGCTGCAGGGTCGCTCGGCGCGCGTGTGAACATCATGCAGCCGGTGGTGGATGCCGCCAGCGCCACTGCGATCATGAGCCGTTTCATCTGTGGTGCCTCCCAAGAGAGTGTGTGAAGTGTGTTGTGCTTTCTTGGGCGTTAGGCTACCGGCGAACGGGGGGTGCCAGCTTGAACGAAGCGGCTGAAGCGGCGCCATGAGTGAAAGTCAGCCCTTTTGTTCAAGTCATGAGGGGGCTAGGCGCCGACTTTCACTCCACCACGCATTCATGAGGATCGCATGACCGCAGTATCGCGCCGCATAGAGCGCTACGAGCTGATAATCATCGGGGCGGGGCAGGCTGGCCTCGCGGCCGGTTACTGGCTTGCCAAGCACGACATCGATTTTCTGATGCTCGACGCGAACGCGCGCGTCGGTGACAACTGGCGCAAGCGCTGGGACTCTCTCCAGCTCTTTACACCGGCGCGCTACAGCGGCCTTCCAGGGCTCGCTTTTCCGGCGTCGCCGTATCACCTGCCGAACCGCGATGAGGTGGCCGACTACCTCGATTG
>JBFMFA010000398.1:0-4109 GCA_040753195.1 Gemmatimonadota bacterium
TACGCGCGGAGCTCGAGGAGCACGTGCGCGAATGCGGGGAGTGCAGCGAGCGACGCGCCACACTCGACGGTGACGAGCGCGCGGTGCTCTCCTTGCTCGCTTCGCTCGACAAGCCGGTCACGCCGCTGCGCGCCGAAGACATCATGTTGCGCGCCGTGCGTGAAGGGCGGACCGCCTTCTTGCGGCGCGCCGCGGCGATCATCCTCGTGACGACAACAGCGGGCGTTGCCTTTGCGATGCCGGGTTCTTCACTGCGCGTCTGGTTGACGCGCGCAATCTCACAACTTGCGGGCGAGGACGCCCCGGCTCCGGCACCACAACCCGCAGCAGCAATGTCCGGGGTCGCCGTAGTGCCAGGCGACCATTTCGTGATTCGTTTCATGGGCGCCAGCGTGAGTGGCGAGGCGTTCGTGTCGCTGTCGGATGACTCGACCATCACGGTCCGTGCGCCGTTAGGCAGCGCGACGTTTACCTCGGAGTCGGACCGGCTGTTGATCGAGCCGCACGTTCCCACGCTGGTGGTGGATATTGCGGTTCCGCGCCGCGCTCCATTTGTGGAGGTTCAAGTCGGCGAGCAGCGCGTCTTTCTGAAACGCGGCGGCACGGTCACGTTGCGAGAAGCCGCGCCTAGCGGCGAGCGCTACCGGATTCCACTCGCCCGGTAGATTGAAGGGCCCACAGCTGGTACAGCGATGTGGCGAGCAGCAGGGGGGCTGTCCAGACACCGGCTACCATGCGCCGCTCGCCGATAGAAAGCGCGATGTGTCCGATGCCGTTGAGCAGCATGATCGCCGCGAACGCGTAGCCGGCGACTTTCGCCCCGCGGCTGCCGCGTGCCGCCCACGGCGTGAGCGCGAAGAGAAGTCCCACAAGCAGCGTTAGGCCGATCAGCCACGGCCGGAACGTGAACGTTGGCATGGGGAACCAGCCCAGCGTATCACGTATGCGCAGGACCATCGGATTGTAGAAGCCGAGGAAGTCGTTACTCGCTTCGTCGACGACGTGAAGGGCGAGGGCGGCAGTCAGCGCGAACCACGCGCCTGCCTGACGAGTCATCCGACGCCGGCTGCCGCGTCACGTTTCCACAGACGCGGAATGAGGATCACCAGGGCGACGCCGCTGGCAATGAAGACCGCCGTCCACATCAGACCTTGCGTCATGCGGCCATAGATGAAGCTCCCCGTGCCAAAGAGCCCCGCGTACACGAAGAAACAACCCACAATCCAGCCTAACAACGCGGTGGTGAGAGAGTCGGAAGACGACGGAAGACCCGATTCCTTCCGCACCTGCGCCCAGCCAGGACCAGCCGGTCGCACGAGTTCATAAAAAGAGAGAAGCTTCCCGCGGTCCGTTGGCTGCGCCACGAACGTCGCTATGAGCCACACGATCGTGGTCGTGGCGACGGTGGCGATGAGCGAAACGTGCGAGGCAATCTCGACGCCCAACTTGCGCGCCACAAAGAATCCGACGGCCACAACGAAGGACCCTATCATGGCGGCGATTTCACTCCACGCGTTGATGCGCCACCAGAACCAGCGCAGGATATAGATGAGGCCCGTGCCTGCGCCGATCGACAAGATCAAGTCGAAGGCTTCCTTGGCCGTTGTGAGTGCGAACGTCATGAAGGCGGCCACGATCATTAGGAGCGCAGTCGTTACGCGGGCTGCAAACACATAGTGCCGTTCCGACTCGTTAGGCCTCATGAAGCGTCTGTAGAAGTCGTGAACAAGGTACGAGGTACCCCAATTCAGGTGCGTCTCGATCGTGGATCGATACGACGCAAGAATTCCAGCGACCATCGCACCCAGGAATCCCGCAGGGAGGAAGCGCAGCATCGCGGGATACGCCATGTCATGCCCGATGAGCGACGGGTCGACGTATGGATACGCGCGCGCGATATCGCTCAACTCCGGATAAATGAGCGTCGACGCCAGCGCGACGATGATCCAGGGCCATGGGCGCAGCGCGTAATGCATAACGTTGAAGAGCAGAGTGCCCGTGACGGCGTCCTTTTCGCTCTTCGCCGCGAGCATGCGTTGCGCGATGTAGCTCCCACCGCCGGGCTCGGCGCCTGGGTACCAAACCGACCACCACTGAATGGTGATCGGTATGATCAACACCGCCATCGCCACGTTCCAGTTGTTTGAAAAGTCAGGGAGAAAGTTGATCTGGCTCGGCTGCACTTTGTCGATCAGCCCTGCGAGACCACCGACCTCAGGTTGCTGCAGCGCGAAATAGGCGACGGCGAACGTGCTTCCCATGGTGATCATGAACTGCAGCGAGTCCGTCACGAGCACGCCCCACAGTCCGGACACCGACGCGAAGAAGATGGTCATGACCGCGGCGAGCGTGAGCGTCTGCCACGCGGGCCAGCCTAACACGATGTTGCCGATCTTGATCGCGGCGAGGTTGACGGTCGCCATGATCACACAGTTGAAAAAGAGGCCGAGGTAGACGGCGCGGAATCCTCGCACAAACGTCGCGGCCTTTCCCGAGTAACGCAGCTCGTAGAACTCGAGGTCAGTAACAACGCGAGAACGACGCCACATCTTGGCGAAGAAAAAAACCGTCATCATTCCGGTGAGCAGGAATGACCACCACGCCCAGTTGTCGGCGACGCCCCGTTCGCGAACCATGTTCGTGACGAGGTTCGGCGTATCGGTGCTGAATGTCGTGGCGACCATCGAGATGCCGATGAGCCACCACGGCGCTGCACGCCCCGACGTGAAGAACTCAGTGGTATTTTTGCTGGCGCGTTTGTAGAAGAAAATCGCCGGCAGGAACGAGATGACGATCGAAGCGGCGACGATCCACCAGTCGAGGGCGACGAGATTCACGTTAGGACCCGGGCTCGGGGTGAGCGTGCAGTCGCGACAGGCTAAAGCTCTTGTTTCCAGCCAGCGTATGTCGATACATCTTAACCCCAATGCACAGCGTTAGGCTATCGCTCCCAGTCTGCTGGTGATCTGACGATAGCGCACGTCCGACTTCAGGGAGTCGAAAAGAGGGTCGAAAAAATTCTCGGCCAGTAGCTCATCGCGTTCTTCGACTCCCTTCTCGAGTGCGTCAAAGGCGGCACTCACGTCGCCCAGACCGGTGTGGGCAATTGCAAAAGCAAAGGGCGGAATCCGTTCGAGCCGAGCCCGTTCCCGCAGTTCGCCCAGCGCGCGCTGTGCCGCAACCCGTTCCCCGCCGCGCGCCAGAGCGTAAATGAGCACCGCCTCCGCAAAGGCATAGAATCCACCAAGTGCGCGCGCCCTGTTGATTGCAGCAACGGCGGCATGGTACTCGTGAGACTGTAGCAGCACGACGCCACGGATGAAGTGCGCGTGTGCGTAATTGGGGTCGAGGTTCAAGAGGGCATCGAGCTGCACCAACGCTTCTTCGCGCCGCCGGTTGAGATGGAGTATCCATCCAAGCTCGGCCCCCGTGATGCGAGACACAGGATCGAGATCGTGCGCCACCTGCATTTCGTGCAGCGCTTCCTCCAGGCGCCCGCGTCCGGCGAGGAAGTCCGCGTACCAATGATGCGCGGTGGAGTACGTTGGATTGGCTGCTATCGCGAGCTGGAAACTCGTTTCAGCGCGCGCCCAATCCCACTCATACAACATCGTGCCATAGGCGAGGGCGGTGTGCGCTTCTGCCAGGGAAGCGTCGAGCGTCAACGCACGCTGGGCTGCGCTCTTTGCGTTAGGCCATGCTTGAGACGGTGCGACACGGGCGTACATGGGCAGGGCCAGATACGAATCGGCGAGCCCGGCGCACGCGCGGGCGAACTGAGGATCGCGGGCGACCGCCTGCTCGAAGTACCGCACCGCCTCGACGCTGGTCGCCTCGGTACGCTGGTTCCAGGCGAAACGACCCTTGAGGTACAGTTCGAGTGCGATGACGTCGCGTGTGGCGTGTGGCGTGACACCGCTCGTGAACTGAATCGCCAAGGAGCGTGCGATTGCCTGAGCGATTTCCTCCTGCAGCGCGAAGACATCGCTCAGCTCTCGATCGAATCGGTCGGACCATCGTTCGTAGCCGTCGCTCGCGTCGACGAGCCGCGCGGATATGCGCAAGCGCCGGCCCGCGCGCCGCACACTCCCTTCGAGAATCGCCTTGAC
>JBFMFA010000399.1:0-4106 GCA_040753195.1 Gemmatimonadota bacterium
ACTCCGTGGTGCGCTGGGAGTACCGGCCGGGCTCAACGCTCTTCTTTGTGTGGCAGCAGGGGCGCACGGAAGATCTCTCCGACCCGGGCAACTTCGACTTCAGACGCGACTACCGCACCCTTTTCGGCGCGCACCCGCAGAACACGTTCCTGATCAAAGGATCCTACTGGCTGAGTCTCTGACAACCCTGAGCGGGGGGCTGTGAGTGCCGTCGAGCATGGCGCCGGGAGCTTGAGGTGTGAGTAAGACGGGGTCAGACTCCATGGAGTCTGACCCCATGCTTTTGGAGCTTACCTTGCGTCTCTCTTCATCTGCATTCGAACACAACGGAGCGATTCCCAGGCAATACACGTGTGACGACCGGGACATGAGTCCGCCACTGGCGTGGGAAGACGTGCCTAACGGGACGCAATCTTTTGCGTTGATCGTCGATGATCCGGACGCGCCGGATCCCGCGGCACCGAAAATGGTGTACGTGCACTGGGTCGTGTTTGACATTCCCGCGAACGTGCGTAGCCTAGCCGAAGCAACCACGGCGAAGAATTTGCCGAGCGGTGCCAGGCAAGGTGTCAACGATTTCAGCAAGCACGATTACGGCGGTCCATGTCCACCTATCGGCCGCCATCGCTACTACCACAAGCTGTACGCCTTAGATGTGTTGTTAGGCGATCGTGGTGAACTGACCAAGCAGTCACTGCTTGCAGCGATGAAGGGGCATGTGCTCGCCGAAGCAGAGCTGATCGGCACCTATCAGCGTGGTAAGCGTTAGGCACGCGGTTTCTGACACCTGAAACGGATAGCTGTTAGCTGGCAGCTATCCCTGGTAGCTCAAAGGAGCCTCGCTACTCCAGCGACTAGTCGCTGACAGCTACCCTTGGCTAGCGCCTCGCGCTTCGTCTTTCTAGACTTCGCGCGCATGATCGTCGCTTTTCTCGGACTCGGCGCCATCGGCGCTCCCATGGCGCGTCATGTTGCGTCGCGCTTTCCGCTATCGGTGTGGAATCGCACCAGCTCCAAAGCCGTGACGTTTGCGCAGGAATCGGGCGCCAAGGCCGCTGCCACGCCGAAGGAGGCGGCCACGGGTGCGGACGTGATCATCACCTGCCTTCCCACGTCGCGCGAAGTCGAAGAGCTGCTGGACGGACCAGACGGTCTCGAAGCCGGAATGCAGCAGGGAGCGACGCTGGTCGATTGCACCTCTGGCGATCCCACGACGTCGCGGCGCATCGCCGAACGTCTTCGGTCCAAAGGCGTCGCGTTTATTGACGCTCCGGTAAGCGGCGGTGTTTCCGGAGCAGAGCAGGGGACGCTTACCATTATGTGTGGCGGGAGTGAGGCTGACCTAACGCGCGTGCGTCCAGTGCTCGAGGCGTTCGGCAAGAAGATCGTGCTTTGTGGCGGCGTAGGGGCGGGCCACGCCGTAAAGGCCGTCAACCAGGCTTTGTTAGGTGTGCATCTCTACGCAGCGTCGGAGGGCCTGGCGGCCCTCACGAAGGCGGGCGTTTCGCCGACGCTCGCTCTCGAAGTGATCAACGCGTCGAGCGGACGCTGCAACTCCACGGAGAATCTGATTCCGCAACGCGTGTTGACGCGCAAGTTCCCGCGCACGTTCAAGCTGGCACTCCTGGAGAAGGATATGGGGATCGCCGCGGCGTTCGCGCGCAGCGAAGGTGTGCCCGCGCCGGTCTTGCAACTGACGACGGAGCTCTACCGCGCGGCGCGGCGAGAGCTTGGCGAAGAGGCTGACCATGTAGAGATCGCGAAGGTCATCGAGCGCGCCAGCGGCACGGAGATTCGCGGATGACGGCCACGTTAGGCACCGCAACGCCGGCCGTCGCCTCCGTTGACGCGATCCGAGCGCATTTCCCGGCGCTCGAGCGTAAACGGGGCGGTCACGGCATCGCCTATTTCGACGGCCCGGGCGGCACACAGGTGCCGCGGCACGTCGTGGCGGCGATGTCCGAGTATCTCTTCCATCACAACGCAAACACCCACTGGCTGTATCCCACCAGTGCGGAAACCGACGCGGCGATCGCCGACGCTCGCGCGATCCTGGCCGACTTCGTGAACGCCGGACCTAACGAGATCGCCTTCGGTCAGAACATGACCACCTTGGCGTACCATGTGTCCCGTGCGCTGGCGGCGCGCCTTTCGGCGGGCGACACGATCGTGGTGACGGAGCTGGATCACCACGCCAACATCGCGCCATGGACACGCCTCGTGATGGAGCGTGGCGTGAACATTCGCACGGTGCGCATGCGCACGGAGGATGGCACGCTCGATTGGCCCGATCTCGAGCGGGCGATCTCCGAGCGGCCGAAGCTCCTGGCGATCGGCGCCGCATCGAATGCGCTTGGCACGGTTACCGACGTCGCGGCCGCGTGTCGCCTGGCGCGCGATGTCGGTGCCCTGACCTTCGTGGACGCCGTGCACTTTGCGCCGCACAACCTCGTCGACGTCCGCGCGATCGGCTGTGACTTTCTCGCGTGCTCGGCGTACAAGTTCTACGGCCCTCACATCGGGTTCTTGTACGCGAGAGCGTCGTTAGGCGCCGAGTTGGACGTGCCGAAGCTGCTTCCATCACCGAACGAGATGCCGGAGCGATGGGAGATCGGCACTCAAAATCACGAAGGCATCGTTGGCGCCGGGGCCGCCGTGGAGTTTCTCGCGTCGCTCGGCGTAGGCAGTACCCGGCGCGAGCGTCTCGCGTCGGCATTTCAGGAGTTGCATCGTCGTGGCGAACAGCTCTTCCGCCAGCTGTGGCATGGGCTGGGGGAGTTACCGCGCGTCAGGCGTTATGGCCCGCCGCCCGGAGCCGGCTCGCGCACGCCGACAATCTCGTTCACCGTCGACGGGATGCATTCCGATGATGTCGCCCGTCCACTGGCAGACGCCGGGCTCTTCGTCTCCAACGGCGACTTCTATGCAGCGACTGTCGTTGAACGCCTCGGCCACGCCCACGATGGAGTTGTTCGCGTCGGCGCGTCGATCTACACAACAGCGGAAGAGATCGACCGGTTACTGGCAGCCCTCGAGCGGCTCCTTAGACCTTAGACCTTAGACCTTAGACCTAACGAGTGTCTCGCCCTCTCAAGACCGTTCAAGAGTCGCAACATGAGTCTTCCGAGATCATGATGCCGCAGCACGCCAACAACCTGGGCCACGTGTTCGGCGGCGTGGTGCTGGGGCTGGTTGACAAGATTGCGGCTGTGTCAGCGTATCGACACGCCCGCATCAGTTGCGTGACGGCTTCGATCGATCGCGTCGACTTTAGGGAACCTGTATACGTCGGCGACCTCGTCGTGCTCAAAGCCAGCGTGAACTATGTGGGGCGCACGTCAATGGAGATCGGCGTGCGCGTCGAAACGGAGAACTTGCTCACCGGGAGACGGCGGCACACCAATTCCTGTTATCTGACGTTTGTGGCCGTGGACCGCGAGGGCAATCCGGTTGAAGTACCCGATTTAAAGCCGGAGACCGACGAGGAGAAGCGGCGGCACCACGCGGCGAGTGAACGTCGCCGACGGCGACTCGAGGAGCGCCACGCCGAAATGCAGCGACGAACCGGCACTGGGGACAAGGCCTAACGATGGAGCGACGCAGTTTTACCGTGGAACAGGCGAATCGCATGCTCCCACTCGTGCGAAGGATCGTGGAGGATCTCGTCGTCACGCACGGGCGCTGGCAGCAAGCCGTGGGGCTGTTCGAGATGGCCAGTAACGCGGGCGCGGCTGACGCCGAAGCCTTTCAGCGAGAAACAGAGGAGCTGGCACGAGAGATCGACGGCTACTTGCTCGAGCTTTCCGCGCTCGGCGTGGAGTTCAAAGGCTTCGACCAGGGTCTCATCGATTTTCCAAGTGAAGTGGAAGGCCGGCCGATATACTTGTGTTGGAAGCTCGGTGAGCCCGCGGTGGCACACTGGCACGAAGTCGACGCCGGTTTTGCAGGGCGCAAGTTACTCGCGATGGCGGAGAACGAAGCGACATGAAGCGAAAGATCAGACCGTACACTGCAGCCGACGGGACTGTGTGGGGTGTGGAGATTCAATCGCCGAGCTCGAGCAACGCGGCCGTTGTTTTCCATCACCCTAACGGGAAGACGGCGCG
>JBFMFA010000400.1:0-4096 GCA_040753195.1 Gemmatimonadota bacterium
GTCGCCGCGGCCACCATCTCCCGATACGCCATCCACGAATAAAAGAGCGTCACGAACGCGAGCAGCCCACCGATGAGCAAGAACAGTTTCCCGCTGATCGACAGCGCCCGCGATGATGTCTTTGATTCGCTAGGCATTCATCACAACCATCGGCGCATCTCCCGTCACATTCTCACACCAGTCGCGCGTCAATATGGGGCGACGGGCGTGTAAGGGAAATCCTTATCGAGACGCGTTACAAATTACCTGCGTCACAAACGCCGGTTTTCAGCTAAACAGTTCAGCTATATGAGGTTGTGCCCCTAAGGGAGACAACGGAGGGCACAGGACTCGAACCTGTAAGGGTGTCTCCACCCGGCGGTTTTCAAGACCGCTGCCTTACCAATTAGGACTAGCCCTCCCAAGGAAGACGCAAGGTCACCGATTCGGGGCGAGCGTCGCAAGGGGGCCTTACTTCGGTCGACTCAACGTCTCAGGACCTAGCGGGATCGCTCCAGGCGAGTCGCCAGGCACTGGTCGCCCCATCTGACTCGGCAACGGTACGTTGAACCAGTAATTCAAGCGCGCGGCGCGCACCACTGAATCTGCCAGCGCCAATACGGAATCCGCTTTAGCGTTCGCTCCTTTCTGCCGCAGGATATCGGCGAGCAGGACACCGGTTGTCATGTACAGCCCGGGAATACCGGCCGAGGGCGCGTCGATCCAGCGGTCGCGTTTGATCAACGATTGCGGGGCGAGGTACACATCGTCCCACAAACGCTCGGTCGTCGCTACATCTACGAACCCTTCACCAGGATACAGCACCGTGTCGGCGCCAGGCGTCGGAATGAACCGCAGCAGTTTGCGCCCGAGACCCTGTGTGAGCAGATACGGCGCGAGGCCAAGCTCGTTGCCGTAGCCGCCGGAGGTCCGGCTGAAGTAGATCGACCGGTCCGGGTTGTTCTTGATCATCTCCAGCACGAAGAGGTCGGCCTTGCTTAGGATGCGGGGCTCGATCTCGGCGCGAATTCCGGGCGCTTCGAAAACGCTTCGTTCGCTCACCTGATAAGTGAGCGGAATCTGGTCCGCTTCATCGAGCGACCAGCTGACGAGCGGTTTTTTTGGAAGCGGCCACGATTTCCCTTTCCAGATGGCGGGGAGGCTCGTGGAATCGAGGGTGCGAACCGGTTGCCGAATCAACTGCCTAACGTACCAGTCGGTGTTGAGCAGCGACGTGTTGGCTACCACCACGTCCTGCCTGATCTTCTCCACTTCTTGCGCATACCACAGCGGGAAGGTGTCGTTGTCGCCAACGGTAATCAGCACCCCGTACGGTTCGACGGAGTTCAAGAGGTCATGCGCAAAGTCGCGCGTCGTCGTGTCACCGGCGCGCGTCGACGAATACCAGTTGGTGAATAGCGGTATGAATGCGAGCGCGAGCACGGGTGAAGCCAGTGCCCAGCTCCTGCGCGTCGGCAATTCGAGAACCAGTTTTCCTACACGGACGGCTTGAGCGCCGACAAGCGCGGCGATCGACTCCCAGACGAACACGAGACCTAACGCGGCCCAGACGCTCCACGCGCTGAAGCTCCAGAGATAGAAGTAGTCTCGGTCACGCACCTCACGTGGCACGCTGTCGCCTAACTCGGGTGCCTGAGACGCTCCGTATCGGAAATTCAGATAGTAGATGAGCAGGAGCGTCATCGTGAACATCAGCGGCCCGAAGAACCAGAAGCTTTGTCGGTCCCGCTTCCAGTGCACCCATCCTCCGAAGAAGCCGAGCACGAGGAAGAGCGCCGCCAGAACGCCTTGTGCGACCTGGTGCTGACCGTACGGGTCGCGCAGCCATTGCCACTTGAAATACAACCACCACATCTGGATCTGGCCGATGAACGGTGCCTGGCGTTCGAAGACGGATGGCTTGGCGTACTGCTCGCGATCGAAGTTGTACTTGAACGCGCGCCATGTCTCCTTGCTGAAGGTGCAGTCCCAGCCGATCTCGGTGCGGCACCCGGTGGTTTCGCCCTCGTTGATCACGGGGAAGTACGCCGAGCGAATGGGCTGGGTCGCGAAGGGGGTGACGCCTAACGCGACGGCACCGGCGCAGGCCAGGAGAAGGCGCCACCGCAGAAGCGTCGCCGGACGGCGGATCAGCACCGCCACACCAACGCTCGGCGCGGCGAGGAACCCCGCCATGTGGTTTGCGTACCCGAGGCCTAACAAGTACGCGATGAGGATGAGGAGCTTGTCCGCCTTGGGACCATCCGGATCGTCACACCAGCGCACCGTCAGCCACGCGATGACCGCCACACCCACCAGCGCCACCGTATACACTTTCTCGTTGACGACCGCCTGGCTCCACACCGTGAATGCCGTCGCCCCGATGAGCGCGGCGAGCGACCCGCCGACAATCCGCTGCCAGCGTTCCGGGAGCCAACTCACGAGCACGCGTTCGGTGATCAGGAACCACATCCCGGCCGACGTCGCCGCGCAGATCGCGGCAAGCAGGTTCACGCGCATCGCCACCGTGGGCGCGATCGGGAAGATCGAGAACACGCGACCCAACAGGACGAAAAAGGGGTTACCCGGCGGATGCGGTAAGCCGACGATGTACGCCGCGGCGATGTACTCACTGGTGTCCCACATGGCCGTCGACGGTCCGAGCGTGATGAGGTACAGCAGGAAGACCGCCAAAGAGGCAATACCCGCCGCGAGGTACGAGGGCCGAAAATCGAGGTCCGAGTTAGTGCGAGCGGTCATGAGGCGGTTGAAGGTCTCAGCAACGGTATCAGACGTGGGGCAAGCCAACAAAAATCGCTCTGGGCCAGCACGGGCGGTAGCCTAAGCTGTTGGGTCAGTCAGTCCGGTCTTACCGCTGTAAGGGCCCGCGGCCAGGCCTTTAGCAAGCTGCGCGCGAGAGCTGGGAGGCGCGCATCGGCCATTCTGCGGTCAGCCGTACACCGCTTTCGTTCTTCGCGGGGCTTTACGTCAGGTGAACGACTCCACCACCTAACGTGATTTGTCTCCGCGCCGTGTCGACTCCGGAGCAAGCGGAATGGTTCCTCGCTGCAACGTATCCGCTGGCATAAAACCAGGCGTTTCACTCGGCAGCGGGATGTTGAACCAGTAGTTCAGTCGCGTGGCCCGCGCGACGGAGTCGGTTACGGCGAGAACCGACTCAGCCTGAGCTCTGTCGTTCTTGGCGCGCAGGATGTCGGCGAGCATAACGCCGGTTGACAGATAAACCGCTGGAATGTTTGCAGACGGACCATCGATCCAGCGATCGCGCGCGATCAATGAACGCGGTGCCTTGTACACGTCTTTCCAGAGCCGCGCCGTTGTGTCGAGATCAACGAATCCTTCTCCAGGGTACAGCACCGTATCAGCCCCGGGCGTTGGGATGTGTCGCAGGAGTTTTCGCGCGAGGCCTTGTGTCAGCAGGTACGGGCCCAAGCCGAGGTCGTGAGCAAACCCGCCCACCGTGCGACTGAAGTAGATGGGGCGATCGGCGCTGTCGCGGATCATTTGCAGGACGAACAGCTCAGCTTTGGTGAGGATGCGTGGTTCTATCTCCGCGCGGATCCCGGGCGCTTCGAACACACTGCGTTCAGTGACCTGCTGGATGGGTGGGACACGGTCGGCGTCATCCAACGACCACCTAACGAGCGGAGATTGCGGGAAGCGCCAGGCTTTCCCTGTCCACAGCGGCGGAGCGCTCGTGGAGTCAAACGGTCGTTCGGCTTGCCGGATCAGCTGCCTAACGTACCACTCGGTGTTGAGCAACGACGTATTCGCGACGACGACATCTTTGCGGATCCCCTCGACCTCCTGCGCATACCACAGCGGGAAGGTGTCGTTGTCGCCCAGAGTGACCAACACGCCATACGGCTCGACCGAGTTCAGGAGGTCATGCGCGAAGTCCCTGGCGGTCGTGTCGCCGGTGCGCGTGGCGGAATACCAGTTGCCGAAAAGCGGAACGAAGGCAACGGCCATCACCGGTGCAGTGAGGGCCCAGCCACGGCGCGTGGGAGTACGCAGCATGTCTTTGCCGATACGCACGACATGTGCACTGATGAGCGTCCCTAACGACTCCCAGATGAGCATGAGACCTAACGCG
>JBFMFA010000401.1:0-4095 GCA_040753195.1 Gemmatimonadota bacterium
GCACAGGCTGTAATGCCCTCGGCCAGCTGCGGATATGTCGCCTCGGTGGCTGACTCCATCAAATAGAAGTGGCACGTCTTGTAGATGAGCTGTCCGCGCCACTGAAAACGCCATTTGATCGTGTTCAGCGGCGCCACGACGCGCAGATCGTTCAACCCCGTTTCTTCCGCTGTTTCGCGCGCCGCGGCGACATCGGGTGCCTCCCCCTCTTCGAGATGTCCTTGGGGAAGACCCCATTTGCCATAGCTATCGCGTATCAACAGGACGAACGTATCGCTCGGCGTCCGCCTAACGACCACACCGCCGGCCGAGGTCTCCGATCGGCCGCGCGTGCGCCGCGTCATATGTCCTCGAGCGCGTCCAGGTTCGCGCGACCCTCGATAAACTGTCGCACCACCGGATCGCGCGTCTTTTGTATTTCCTCGATCGAGCCGACCTGGCGCACCTTCCCTTCGTACAGCATCGCGATGCGTGAACCGACGTGATAGGCGCTGCGCATGTCATGGGTGATCACCACCGACGTGACGCCGAGTCGCTCGCGCATGCGCACCATCATCTCGTCGATGACGGCGGACGTGACCGGGTCGAGGCCTGTCGTCGGTTCATCGTACAGAATGTATTTGGGCCGTGCGGCGATGGCCCGGGCGATGCCGACGCGTTTTCGCATCCCTCCGGAAAGCTCAGCCGGATAGCGATCGCTCACGTTAGGCAGATCCACGAGCTCCAGCACTTCATGCACGCGTTCCTTGATTTCGTATTCACTCATGTGACCGTGCTTGCGCAGGGCCATCGCGACGTTTTCGCCGATGCTGAGTGAATCGAAAAGAGCGGCGAACTGAAAGACGTAGCCGATCTTCCCACGCAGCTCGTATAGGTCGTTGCGCTTGAGACTGGGGACTTCCTGATCGTCGACGAAAACGGTCCCTTCGTCGGGGAGCAGGAGACCGACGATGTGTTTGATGGCGACCGACTTTCCGCTGCCGGAATAGCCAATGATGACCATCGTTTCGCCTTCTTTGACATCGAGCGTGAAGCCTTGGAGGACTTTTTTTCTGCCGAAGGCTTTGTGGACGTTTTGGAGTTGAATCACTTCAAAGAGCTCTTGGGTCTTAGGTCTTAGCTATTGGGTAAAGAACTGCATGTTTGTGATGCGAGGAAGAGGCCATGGTAGCAAAAAAGGGTGAGCGTGTGAACGCCCACCCCCTAATAGCTACGGACTAGCGACTAGTTACTAAGCGGCAAAGCTCGACAGCGCGCGCCCCACATCGCCTTCGCGAAGTCGCTTGAGGGCGCGGTCACGTAGTTGGCGAACGCGCTCGCGCGTCACACCCAACATCGTGCCGATTTCTTCGAGCGTGTGCTCACGTCCGCCTTCGAGACCGAAGTAGAGGCGGAGCACCTTTGCATCGCGCGGCGGCAGCGTGCCGAGCGCAAGTTCGATTTCGTCGGTGAGGAAGCGATTCATCGCTTCTTCTTCCGTGTCGGGCATCTCGTCGGAGACAAAGCGTTCGATCAGGGCGCGATCGCCTTCCGGATCCATGGGCGCGTCGAGCCTAACGTCACCCGTGTTGAGGGCGGCGAGAGACTGCACGACGTCGACGGACAGGCCGGTCAGCTGCGCCAGCTCTTCGGGACTCGGCTCGCGACGCAGCTTTTGGCGAAGGATCTCGGACGCTTTGATGATGCGCGAGAGATCGGCCGTACGGTTGAGCGGCACCCTAACGGTGCGTCCCTGCCTAGCGAGTGACGACAGGATTGCCTGACGAATCCACCAGACCGCGTAGGAAATGAATTTGACGCCCTGGTCGGGGTCGAATTTGCGCGCGGCGGTGAGCAGGCCGACGTTCCCTTCACCGATCAAGTCGATGAGGGGGAGTCCGCGGTTCTGGTATTTCTTCGCAACCGAGATCACGAAGCGCAAATTTCGTTTGACGAGTTCCTGCAGACAGTCTTGGTCGCCGGCGCGGATTTTTCGCGCGAGCTCGATCTCTTCGTGCGCCTTGAGAAGGGGATACGTGGAGACTTCGTAAAGGTACTGGTCAAGGATGTCGCGCTCCGGCTCGCTCGGCGCGATCCCCTGGGGGACGTTTGCGCGACGGCGGCGGCGCTTGACTTCAGGCATTATGGCAAATCCTCAGGTACTACACGTGGTGGCAAATCGGGACGATGTGCCTAGCGATCAAACCACTGCGAGCCGGCGAGCGTTCCCGCGAGTCGGCGTAGCGAGGCTGAATTGTGTCGGCGGCGCATAAGATACGATCCGAGAACGGCTTCGCTAGTGCGTTGCTTGACGCTTTTGATAGGCCCAACTACAGTTCTTGGTTCCCTCCGAAGCGGGTTTATTTGGTCCGTTTCGGGGGGAAAAACGTCGGGGGCGTAGCTCAGTTGGGAGAGCGCGTGAATGGCATTCACGAGGTCAGGGGTTCGATCCCCCTCGCCTCCACTGCGGGAGAACGCAGTGTGGACCCGACGCGGGAATAGCTCAGTTGGTAGAGCACAACCTTGCCAAGGTTGGGGTCGCGGGTTCGAGTCCCGTTTCCCGCTTTTTTCGAAGGTCAAAGGCCAAAGGTCAAAGGTCAAAGCAAACGCTCTGCTTTCTCCCCTCTGACCTCCAGCCTCAAGCCTCCGACCGCTGTTCGGGCGGTTAGCTCAGTTGGTTAGAGCGCTACGTTGACATCGTAGAGGTCACAAGTTCGAGTCTTGTACCGCCCATAGTAGTTGCTAGTTGCTAGTTGCTAGTTGCTAGAAAAATGAAGGCGCCCTTAGCTCAATTGGATAGAGCATCTGACTACGGATCAGAAGGTTGGGAGTTCGAGTCTCTCAGGGCGCGTTGACAAGGGTTTTGAGTTGAGAGTTATCAGCTTGGAGTTTGCTTGAGTTGTGAGTTCGAGTTTTCAGTTCGGGCGATCGGAGCAGTCGTGACCCCGCGCCTCCACCGAAAACTGGATGGAACTCCAGGCCCAGCACCCATGACTCAGAACTGTAGTTTCGGGGTGTAGCTTAGCCCGGTAGAGCGCCTGCTTCGGGAGCAGGAGGTCGCTGGTTCAAATCCAGTCACCCCGACTGTGTAAGCCTAAATCATACAACGGCTTGTAGGTTGTGAGGATTTTCGGTGTACGGGGGTGGTAGTGTTCAGGAAGCACATAGGAAGCACGCAGATACTAATTCGGTTTTAGATGGCTAGCCGATTTAGATAGCGCCGCTGGTCCAGTGGCACCAATAGACAGAGGGCCGCCCCAGTAGGAGAGCGGCCCTCTAATGCGACCTGGTCAGGAAGTGGAGAGTCGAGCTATTACCCGTGCTTCCTGCCATCGATTGACGCTTGATTTTAATGGTCTACCAGCCTTTAGACAAGGCGGAAGACTGTTTGGTCACATCGCAGCTCTCGCAGGATCCATACCGAGACTCTAAGGGCTCTGGGAAGCGTCCTTTACCTAACTCTAGATATGGCAACGGATTGGAAGTCGATCGGAGCGGCTTTAACTGCCGAATGCCCGAACACTTTCTACCGACTAGCAACGGAAGAAATTCTCGAAGAGGTTGAATCGTTAGGCCCGACCCGGCCAGCTGAGAGCGAATACAAGCGCGTGTACCGGTTCCTGCACTACAATGAGCCGAGCCGCATTAAACGGGTGCTTGCTGAATTAGCTGCCAGAAAGAAGCGAGGCGACGCCAAGTTGGACATTCGCGCGGACGCTTGGGCTTACACCGCTGCAGCGTTTGATGAGTGGATAAACCACGCTCGTATTCTCTTTGTTGTCGTTGGAATTCTTGAAGGCACGCTCCGCTCTCGCGTAGACGCACACCTGACGGTTCGCTTTGGCAGTGAGTGGCCGCTTGATGAGAATGCGGTTCCCGACAACGTGCGAGACCATACAAAAGCCGCTGAGCGCGAGAAACAAATACAATCGATCAGAGATCTTCTTATGGCTGGCTCCGACGAAGAACAGGCTAGCCACAGATCCGCGACAATCATTTCGGAGTTGCATGCGATCGTCGCGCCGAAGGAGCCTAACGATCCGAAGCTAAGATTCGGAGCCGCCTTCGTTACTACGCTTGATCTCGGTCGCTTACAGTCGCTATTACAAACAAAGG
>JBFMFA010000402.1:0-4083 GCA_040753195.1 Gemmatimonadota bacterium
CGCGGTGGTGTCGCTCGACGAGGAGCGCAAGGCCGCCATGGTGAGTAACCTGCTCGTGGTGCTTTGCTCCGATCGCGACGCGCAGCCGATCGTGAACACCGGCACGATCTATCAATAACAGTGTCGGAGCGAAAACCGTTTCTTGTCCGTCTCGACCCAGCGCTGCACGCGGCATTGCAGCGCTGGGCGAACGACGATCTCCGTTCGCTGAATGGCCAGATCGAGTTTCTGCTGCGCGACGCGCTACGCAAGGCCGGACGCCTAACGAGCGACGAGCGCACATCGGTGGATTAGAAGATCAATCCGTCCGCCTGGCTAGCCTAACGCGCCTTCCACGCGAATGAGCGCGGCGAGGGGCGCGCCCACTTGCACGGCATCTTGGTCTCGCGCGACACGCAGCGTGAGCGGTCCGTCAAAGGGGGCGCGCTCAACGACTTCGACTTCCGCGCCAGGCTGTAGACCCAGTTTGGCGACGTAGCGCAGCAAATCCGCGTCCTCGTCCGCCACGCTGACGACGCGTGAGCGTTGACCCGCGTGCAGGTCGAGCAGCGTGCGCGACGGCGTTTCGTCGACGTCACCCTCGCGCGTGGGAATGGGCGCGCCGTGCGGATCGATCGCCGGCTCACCGATCGCGCGCGCCATGCGATCGACCAGCTCGTCGCTGGCCGCGTGCTCCAAACGTTCCGCTTCTTCGTGCACGCGGTCCCATGGATAGCCTAACGCTTGTGCGAGATACGATTCGATCACGCGATGACGGCGGATCGTCCGCAGCGCGGCCTTGCGACCAGCGGGCGTGAGGCGCGTCCCTTTGTACCGCTCGTGCGAGATCAGCCCCTGGTCCGCCAAACGGCGGATCATCCCGCTGACGCTGGCCGCGGCGATCCCCAGACGCGCGGCGATGTCATTTGTCGCCGCGGCGGCACCGCTCCGCTCGATGTCGTAGATCGCCTTGAGATAGTCCTCGGCCGGCGCCGTGATGCCAGACGGGTCGCTCATGACGGCGCCACGGGGCGGCGCAGCAGCAGGACCGGGATGTTCGTCGCGTGCCTAACGGCGTTTGCGACGCTTCCATACACCACGTCGGCGATGAATTTGTGCCCGTGAGTGGCCATGGCGATGAGGTCGCAATGCTCTCGTTCCGCCGCCGCGGTAATCTCGCGCGCCGGATCGCCGACAGCGAGCAACGCCTCGACCTGCAAACCGTCGCGCCCCAGCTCGCTCGCCGTCCGCTCCAGATACGCACGATCGTCGCGCATCTCTTCGGACTCTCGCAGATCCAGCTGCCGAATGTTGCGCGCCGCCCACCCGTCGGCGACGTGAATGAGCACCACGGACGCACCACAAAACCCCGCGAGCTGCTTCACGTGCTCGAGAATAAACGCATCCGTGGCCGAATTCTCGACGGGAACCATGATGTGCTTGTACATCAGGCGATCCAATCGCGGAGGATTTGCACCAGCAGCCACGCGTTGAACGATGCGATGATCGTCGCCACGGTGTACGCGAGCACCTTGAGCCAGCGAGGATTCACGAACTCACCCATCTTCAGTTTGTCCGACGTGAACATCACCAGCGGAAACACCGCGAACGAGAGCTGCATGCTGAGAATCACCTGACTGAGGACGAGCAGCTGCGCCGTTCCACTCTCCCCCCACACGATCGCGGTGATCGCCGCAGGCACAATGGCGATCGCACGCGTAATGAGACGCCGCAGCCAGGGACGCAACCTGATATTGAGAAAACCCTCCATGACGATCTGGCCGGCGAGCGTGCCTGTCAAAGTCGAGTTTTGACCGGACGCGAGGAGCGCGAGCGCAAAAACGGTCGAAGCGCCCGCCACGCCTAACAGCGGCGTCAACAGCTTGTACGCGTCCTGAATCTCGGCAACTTCCGTATTCCCCGTGGTGTTGAACGTCGCCGCCGCGACAATCAGGATGGCAGCGTTGATGAAGAGGGCAAAGGACAGCGCGATTGTCGAGTCGATGAACGCATAACGAACCGCTTCGCGCTTGCCTGATGCGGTCTCGTCGTATTTGCGCGTCTGCACGATCGACGAGTGCAGATACAGGTTGTGCGGCATCACGGTCGCTCCGAGAATGCCGATCGCGATATAGAGCATTTCCGGGTTTTGCAGGATCTCGGCGGACGGAAGGAAGCCGCGGGCTACTCCCGTTAGGCTCGGTTTGGAGATCCACAGCTCGAAAAAGAAGCAGATGCCGACCGTCGCCACCAGCGCGATCACCAATGCTTCCAGGAGACGAAATCCCTTGTTCTGGAGATAAAGCACGAGCAGCACGTCCAGCGCCGTGATCAACACGCCCCACTCGAGCGGAATGCCGAAAAGCAGGTTGAGGGCAATGGCGGTTCCGATGACTTCGGCGAGGTCGCACGCGGCGATGGCGATTTCACAGATCACCCACAACCCGATCGCGACGGGCTTCGTGAAGTGATCGCGGCACGCTTGGGCGAGGTCGCGCCCCGTGACGATTCCAAGTTTTGATGCCAAACCTTGAAGCAGCACCGCCATCAGGTTGGACATGAGAATGACGGTCAGCAGTCTGTAGCCGAACGCCGACCCGCCAGCGATGTCCGTCGCCCAGTTGCCGGGGTCCATGTAGCCGACCGCTACCAGATATCCAGGGCCAGCGAAGGCCAGGATCTTCCGCCACCACGAGAGGCCGCTTACGGGAATCGTGCGGTAGACCTCAGCCAGACTTGGAGTTACGCGCGAACGCCTCCACCCGGAATCATGCTCGGCAGGCGGGTGCTGCAGTGGTGGCGGCTCAGGCGTGCTCGCAACGGCGGCTGGCGTATCTGACACGAGTAGGATTCAGGGAGGCTGGGAGATTTAGGAGGCCCTAAAATATTCTTGAGGGTCGCCTGAAGTCAAATGCCTTCACGGCGAAATAACTTTGCTTTGCCAAAGCAAATCATTGTGCGTATGTTTTGGCGCCGATGAGAAGCGATGCCTCCGCGCTCCTGCGCGATTACCCGCGAATTTTTTTTGCTTGCCACCGGCGCCACGTGCGCGACGAAGCGACGGCGCGTGTGCTCAGCTCGCATCAGGTCAGCATCCTGGAGCATTTGGATGACGTGACGGCGACCGACCTCACACGACTGGCCGCGCACATGGGCGTCACCCTGAGCACGATGTCGCTGGCTGTCGATCGCCTCGCGCGGGGCGGCTACGTCGTGCGCGCGCGCGACCCGAAGGACGCGCGGCGCGTCCACCTGCGCCTAACGAGTGACGGCGTGCGCATCAAACGCGCGCAGTCGGTCCTCGAGCCGCACCTCGTGGAGGAGTTGCTGAATCAGCTGAGTCCTACGGAACGGAACGATGCCTTGCGCGGGCTCGCGCTGCTGGCGCGCGCCGCGGACGCGATGCGTCAGGCCGCTTTCGAGCGCCGGAAAGACGCCTCTGCCGGCGCTGCCTAACGAGCCATCTACCCATCCCCCAACCCCTAACCCCTAGAACGTATGCGCTGGGTTCTCATCGTCGTCGGCGGCCTCCTTGCGATCGTCGCCATTGTGGCCCTCATCGGCGTGCTGCTGCCTCAGAACCACGTCGCCACGAGCACGCGCACCTTCGCGCAAGCACCGGAGCGTGTCTTCGAGGTGATCAGCGACGTCCGGCGATATGTCGAATGGCGGCCCGGTGTGCGCGAGGTAACGGTCCTCTCCGAGCAACCGCTGCGCTGGCGCGAAGACGGAACCAACGGGAAGGTCGAATTCGAGGTCGCGGAACGCGTCGCGCCGCAACGGCTGCGGGTGGTGATCGTGAGCAAGGATCTCGCGTTCGGCGGCAACTGGGAGTACGTCGTGGAGCCAACGGCCAATGGCTCCCGCCTAACGCTGACTGAGAACGGCGAAGTCTACAACCCCATCTTTCGCTTCATGGCGCGTTTCGTCTTCGGTTACGAAAAGACGATGCAGGACTACCTGGCCGCGCTGGATGGCTATCTCGCACGACAGGGCGGCGCGCCTTAGCCAAGCAGTCGAAGCAAGGAACGCAGGATGCGATTGGTCATCCCCCACACGACGGTCGGGCCGATGACAAAGCTCGGCTCGCTGCGCACCTCTCCC
>JBFMFA010000403.1:0-4075 GCA_040753195.1 Gemmatimonadota bacterium
TCGCACCCCGCGGGCGGGACGCATCACGTTCGAACCTGGCGGCCAGCTCGAGTACAGCGCGCCCCCGGCCCTCTCATTGAGTGCTCTCGCGCTCGATCTGCAGCATACGGTCGGCCGCATGAGTGTCGCGTTAGGCGACGGCGGGATCGTGACGCTCTCACGCGGCATCGACCCGTACAACGCGGTGGAACGCACTGCCCTGCAACTCGGCGCCGAGCGCTACCGACGCATGGACCGGCATTTCGCGACGATCGGGAAGTTCGGAGCGCGCATGATGCGGCAGACGGCGTCGATGCAGATCTGCCTGGACGCTGGAGACGACCCGTACGCCCGCTATGCGCTGCTCGAATCGCTGAGCCCATACGTCGTGGCGCTCTTTGCGAACTCGCCGACGTACGACGGTGCGCCGACCGGGCACGTGAGTTACCGGGCGCAGTGCTGGCGTTCGCTCGACGCGTCGCGAACCGGGCTCGTCTGGGATGGGCGTGAGCCGGCCGCGGCGTACACGCGGTTCGCGTTAGGCGCACGTGCGATGCTTGCCGGGCCCGAACAGGAGCCATCGCAGCCATTTGGTGAGAAGCTCGGCGCGGGACGCGCCGAGGTGGGTGATTGGACGACGCACCTAACGACGCTCTTCCCGGAAGTACGGCCGCGCGGATACTTCGAGCTGCGCTCCTGCGACGCGGTCGCTCCGGACTGGTACGTCGTTCCACTGGCGTTCGTGGCCGGAATCACATACCACGCGGCGAGCGCCCGCGCGGTGCGAGACGTGCTCGCGCCGGGGAATACCGGCTTGCTCGCCTGTGCCGGCCGCTGTGGACTCGCCGATCCCAACCTCGCGGCGCACGCCAGCGACCTCTGGGACCTCGCCCGCGCAGGCTGCATTGCGTTAGGCGACGAGTTTATCAGCGGCGCGGACGTCGAGCGTGTGGACGAGTTTGTGCGCCGCTACAGCGCCCGCGGTCGCTCCCCGGCTCACGATACGCTGGACCGACCGCACGACATGTGACAGCGCCGCCGGCGGCGCTCGCGGCCCATGGCGTGACGAAGCGCTACGGCGACGTCACGGTACTCGATCGGGTCAGCGTGGCCGTGCCGCGCGGTTCCTGCGTTGCGGTCGTCGGCGAGAGCGGCTCGGGGAAAACAACCCTGCTGCGTAGCTTCAACAAGCTGGTCGACCCTAACGAGGGTCGAGTGGAGGTCGACGGGCGCGATATCGCCGGCGTCGATGGTGTGAATCTCAGGCGCACCATCGGCTACGTGCCGCAGGACGGCGGCCTCCTCCCGCACTGGAACGTCCAGCGCAACGTGGAGCTGGTTCCATGGCTGCGCGGTGAATCCGCGCGCGCTGAACAAGCGCGGGAAGCGTTGCTCCTCGCCGGCCTCGATCCCTCGCGCTTTGGAACGCGTTTGCCCAGCGAACTCTCCGGTGGCCAGCGCCAGCGCGTCGCGATTGCGCGCGCCCTCGCGTCCAAGCCAAGTATTCTGCTCATGGACGAGCCGTTTGGCGCGCTGGATGCGATCACGCGCGGCGAGCTACAGGAAGCCTTCGGCGAGCTGCGGCATCGGCTGGCGGTCACCACACTCCTCGTCACCCACGATCTTCGCGAGGCGCGCAAACTCGCCGATCGCGTCGTCGTTATGCGTGCCGGACGGGTGGAGCAGGATGCGCCGCTGACCCAGCTGCAGCAGAAACCTGCGACCCCGTACGTGGCGGAGCTGCTGCGCCGCGCTCTCGACGGCGGGCCGGTCGCATGAGCACGCGGCATCTCACCCTGGCCGCGTTAGGCTTGATGCTTGCCGCTGCGATGCTGCCAGCGCAACAGCGCGAGCGTGCCGTGGTCGTCGCCTCCAAGCCTTTCGGTGAGTCGTACCTGCTCGCCGAAATGTTCGCGCTCACGCTGGAACGTCACGGCGTAACCGTCGAGCGCCGCGCCGGCCTCGGAGCGACGGAAATCGCCTTTCGCGCGTTGCGGACCGGCGCCATCGATGTCTACCCGGAATACACCGGGACCGGTCTGCTCGCCATCCTGGCGGAGCAGACGCGCCCCGGGCAGACACCGCGCGAAGTCTACGAGCACGTGAATCGGGAGTCGCAGCGACGCTTCGGCGTGCGCTGGCTCGAACCGTTAGGCTTCGAAAACACGTACGCGATCGCCGTGCGACGCGCGACGGCAGACTCGCTCGGCCTGCGCACCTTGACCGATCTCGCCCGCGTCAGCGCCCAGCTGCGTGCCGGCTTTACACCGGATTTCATCGGACGGCCCGACGGACTCCCCGGCCTAACGAACGCCTACGGCATCCGGCCGCGGGACGTGCGGTCGCTCGTGCCGGCGGTGAAGTATCAGGCCCTCGCAGAAGGCGCCGTCGATGTCGTCGATGGGTACTCCACGGATGGATTGATCCGCCGCTACAACCTCGCAGTGCTGGAAGACGACAAGCGCTTCTTCCCGCCTTACGAGGCGGCTGCCGTCATCAACCAGCGGCTCGCGCGCGACGTCCCGCGCGCGATCGACGCCCTCATGGCACTGAGCGGCCGCCTCGACGTCGCGCGCATGCGTGCCTACAACGAACGCATCGAGGTTGGCAACGAGCCCATCGCGCGAGTGGCGCGCGATGCGCTTGCCGACCTTGGGTTCGACGTCGCCGCCGGCATGGCGAGCGACACCACGCGTGGGGATGTCTCGCTGGTCGGTTATCTGCTCGCGCGTCGGGGTGAGATCGTCAGCATGGCGGGACGGCACCTGCTGCTGGTGGGCACGTCACTCCTGGCGGCGATCCTCCTCGCGGTTCCGCTTGGCCTCGCGCTCGAGCGGTTGCGCCCGCGGAACGCGGAGGGCGTCATCCGGACGGTAGGCCTCCTGCAGACGATCCCCAGCATCGCACTGCTGGCCTTCATGCTCCCCGCGTTAGGTATCGGCATCGTCCCGGCACTCGTTGCGCTTTTTCTGTACTCGCTCTATCCGATTGTGCGCAACACGTATTCCGGCGTGCGCAACGCAGATCCTGCGGCGGTCGCCGCGGCCACGGCGCTCGGTATGACGGGATCGCAGGTCCTGCGCTATGTGCGGCTCCCGCTCGCCGCGCCCGTGATCATGGCCGGCATCCGGACGGCAGGTGTCATCGCCGTCGGCACGGCAACCTTGGCGGCATTTATCGGTGCCGGGGGGCTGGGCGATCCGATCGTGGCGGGTCTCGCCCTGAGTGATACGCGTATGATCCTCTCCGGGGCACTTCCGGCCGCTTTGCTCGCGCTGATGGTCGACGCCGTCCTCGCCGTGGCCGAGCGCGTTGCCACGCCATCACGTTAGGCGTGTTATAGGGCCGTTGTAGCGGGCAAAGCGGCAAACACCGATACTTACCACCGCTTTGACCTTTGACCTTTGACCTTCGAGCTTCGACCTTAGACCCTGCAATGTCCGCCTCCAGCATCCGCGAAAAGCTGCGCGCCACACGCTTTCTTGATGGCCTGACCGACACGGCGCTGCATCAGCTGTCGCATCTGGTCGAAGCCAGGACGTTTGAAGGAGATGCGTTCCTCTTTGAGGAAGGTGCCCCACGCAAGGTCATGGCGATTCTCGTCGCCGGAACCGTGGCCATCGAAAAGTCCATGAACGGTCGCCCGGTGCGCCTGGTGACGCTCGGCGCCGGCGAGGCGGTCGGTGAGGGCATCCTTCTGGAAGATTCGGCGCACGGGACGAGCGCGCGCGCTGTGCAGCGCACCGAGGCGTATGTCCTCACGCACGAGAAAGTGGAGACGATGAAGTTGAATCATCCGATGCTGTACGCCGCCTTGGTTGGGCGCGCCGCACGGGCGATTTCGCAGCGGCTCGCCGCCATCGACGCGACGCTTATCGGTCGCGGGCGCGCCACCGGGTTCGGCGGCAAGCGCACGCGCACCGAGCACGACTTGTTAGGCGACCGCGACGTGCCGGACGATGCGCTCTACGGCGTGCAGACCCTGCGTGCGTTGGAAAACTTCCCCATCACCGGCGTGACGTTACGCGACTTCCCCAGCCTCGTCGAGGGGCGCCCGGGGGGGGAAGAGGCCGCCGCGCCCGCGCACCCCAAGCAA
>JBFMFA010000404.1:0-4072 GCA_040753195.1 Gemmatimonadota bacterium
ATTCCTCGCCCTCCTGCGGACATCGGGCGGCATGAAAGGGCTCGTCCCTTTCCAAGGAAGGAAGGTGCGCTATGTCCGAACAGACCACCGGGTCTGGAGCGGCTCCGCTCCCACTCCCCGATTCGCCCAACCTCGACTGGCTGCGTAAGCAGGCGAAGCGCCGCCTCGCCGAGCTGCGCGAAGGAAATCCAGATGCGCAGCTGGCGGAGGCGCAACTCGCTGTCGCGCGGCAGTACGGTTTCCGCAGCTGGCGTGCGCTCAAGGCGCACATCGACTCCCTAACGCTGGAGGGGGAGCTGTTCGCAGCCGCACGCAACGACGCTGGCAGGTTGCGCACCCTGCTGGATGCGCACCCGGACAAACTCACGATTGGCGCCAAGCCGTACGGGCACACGCTGCTGCATGCAGCCGCGTTCGCAGGAAACAAAACGGCGGTGGACCTACTTCTGGATCGCGGTCTCGACGCGAACGTACGTGAACACGGCGACAACACATACCCCATGCATTGGGCAGCGGCCGCCGGCCACCTTGAGATCGTTAGGCGTCTCGCCAATGCCGGTGGTGATGTGGTCGGGAGCGGCGACGATCACCAACTCGAGGTCATCGGTTGGGCCACCGCGTGGGATGGCAGCGACGATGCCGCCCACCGGGCAATCGCTGACTTCCTCGTCAGTCGCGGGGCGCGACACCACATCTTCTCGGCGATCGCGTTTGGTCTGGCGGATGAGGTGCGGCGCATCGTGGCGGCCGACGCGACCACGCTTGAAGCGCAAATGAGTCATAACGAGAGCCTGCAGCGCCCATTGCACTTCGCCGTGCGAAAGAATCTCCCGGATATGGTCGCGCTCCTCCTGGAGTTGGGCGCGGATCCGTTGGCCCGGGACGATGGGGGATACCCGCCCATCTTTTATGCAGCCCAGCCCGGGGTAGACCGGCGCGTGATTGAAGTACTTGCGGCAGGCGGTACGCGAGACCTCCTCGCCGCTCTGGCGTTAGGCGACTTTTCTACAGCTCAAGGTTTGTTAGGCAAGCAGACGAAGACCGTGGAACATCGTGGCGCCTTGCACCTCATGGCCAAACGTGGTGACGCGCGAGCCGTGGAGTGGTTATTGGCGCGCGGCGCCGACCCAAACGCGGTCTGGGCACATTTCGACGCCGACGTCGTCCCGTTGCACATGGCTGCCTGGGGAGGACATGTCGCGGTGGCGCAGCTGCTGCTTGCGGCCGGCGCGGATCCAGCGATCCGCGATAGCAAACACGATGGCGATGCACTTGGGTGGGCCGAGCATTTTCAGCGGCCGGAGATCGTCGCCCTTCTGCAGTCGCGCTCCCAACGGTCGTGATTGCGGTGCCGTGTACTGAGCGCGATCGCCTAACGCACAGCTATCTCCCCTTCTTCGCCCAATACGGAAACTCGCCGTAGTGGCATACCGCCTCGAGATCGGCCACTCGTTCCGCGAAGTACGAGCGTGCGTCGGCGATTGCGCTGTTGTAGATCGTCGGGCCCAGCTCCGACAATACATAGTCCAAGAAGAGCGTCGCCTTGAGATCGCCGACGTCTTCGTCAAAGTTTTCTCTGAAATAGCGACGGATCGACGCGAGCGCTCTTTTGCGCGCGTCCTCGTGCAGTGTGATCGATCCCTTCATGCGCGTTTAACGAAATAGATGCGATACCGCAGGGCTTCGCGGCCGTTGTACGCCGCGGGCTTCACAAAATGCTCAACTAACTCCCCGCCGTTGGCCGTAATCACGCGCTGCGAGCCGATGTTGTCCACGTCGGTCGTCAGCTCGACAAAAGGGAGCCCTTCCTTTTCCACTTCCCGCAAGAACAAGCGCAGGCCATTTGTCGCGTACCCCTGCCGCCGCTTCCACGGGACCACAGAAAAGCCGACATGGCCGAGACAGTGCGGTGGCAGGTCCGTGGTGCCGGGCTGCCAGCGAAATCCCAGCGATCCACAAAACTCGCCGTCCCATATCCACATCTTGAATCCGGGGAGTCGTGGGACCGTGGAGCCGTCGGGGAGCCGTACAGGTCCGCCCCGAGCCTCGCGATCAATCTGCAGCGACAAGAAGTGCGCGGGGTTCTCATCGATCCGCTCTAGCTCTTCTTTTGCTGCGGCGGCGCGGGTCGTATCGGGAGACCATCCACGTTGCAAGGCCGCCTTGTAGCTCGGCAGATACTCTTCGGCGGGCCAGACGAGCTGCATCACTGCGACTTGTTAGGCGTTAGGGTCGCTTTCAGTTGTTGTGCCCACTGGTCCAACGTGTCCCGCGAAGGATGCGAGGGAGGGGACGGGTACGCGCGGAACATCTCGTCACCCAGGTGCCTCGGGTGCACGTGGAAGTGCAAATGCGGGACTTCCTGATTCGCGCCAGGCCCGATCGAGTGCCACACGCTGATCCCATCGTTTGGAAAGACGCTGTTCACGGCTCTCGTTATGCGCACCACGGCATCAATCACAGCGTGGGCCGTGGCGACGTCTGCTGCGCGGATATCGTTCACATGAGTGCGCGGTACGACCAATACATGCCCGGGATGAAACTGCCGCAGATCCATCAACGCAACGACCAACGGGTCGCTGAAAACGATACTGGCGGCTTGCCGGCCGCTGACGATCTCGCAGAAAACACACGACGCGGAATCACCAACAGCGTCGGCCGCCACGCTCATGACTCCATTCGCAGCGCAGCGAAGGTGAGCACGGTCTCTATATCCTTGCGCTGCCGCACCTCGATACGAATAGCTTTTCCTTCGCTGTACTGCTCCGCCTCATCGATCATGCGGCGAAGCGAAGCAGGCAACTGGCGCGACTCGGCCAACTGGACCGCTCGATCACCTAACGCGAGGCTGGCGCGAAAACTCCCGTCCAGCGGCTTGAGATACAACACAGCGCGGTCCTTGCGCTTGAGGCGCAAGGCATAACCGAGCTTCTTACCGCTATAGGTCCAGTCTTTGGTTACAGGAGCAAACTGTTCGTCGACGGCATCGCACAACTCCTGCCAGAGCGACGCAGATTTGCCGAGGCTCTTCTGCAGTTCGGCCAGTGACGGCGGAGGTGGTTTGGTGTTTTTGGCTTTCGGCTTGGCTGGCATCGTTGTTAGACAATGTCCAATCACGCACCGCGCATGAACGCGCAACCCAGATTTTGCGCATGGATCAGCGCGTAAATCCCCGAAGGGACAACGATGGTACCAGGCACGAGGTTGGCGCGTACCTCGGCGACCACCTCGTCGACCGGACGTTTGGCCAACTCGGCGTGCCGTCTGGACCAATTGTTCATCGCGATGTTGCAGAGCAGGAATATCGTTCCGCGCGAGTACAGCGTTTCCAATGACGTGTCCGGGGAATCGCCGCCGCTGCGTGCCTTGAAGAACGGGTTGCGTCGCGCGGGCTGGCCGGTGTTGCGATCGGTCATCTTCAGTTCCTCGCCCACCGCGAACTTGTCCCACAGCGCGTCGCCTAACGCCAACGGCGTGCCGAGCTGCCGCATAACGAGCACGGCGCGCGTTTGTGCGTCGTTCGTGCCGTGCGCCTCTTTGTAGTGATCGAGAAACGTCCCCGCGAGATCCAGCGCGAACCCGTCGGCGATGTTGGACGCGTCGAAGACGACACGATACTGCGCCTGCGTCAGCCGCTCGGTCCACGAGGTATCCCACTTTGGGTGGGCGGCCTGCGATGCTGCGTTCGCTCCGTTCCACTGCGCAACGAGCGGTGACGCGCCGGCGCTCCCGGCCAGCGCAGCAGTCGCAACTCCGAGCTGCGTCAAGAAATCACGCCGTGGCTGATGGATGTTCGATTTACGAGTCATTGCTGAAGTCCGAGCTGTGAGGACGTCGTATTAGACACAACCGTGGTTGTGAGAGTTATCGTCATTTGAAGTCCACGCCGAAGAAAAACACCACCGCGGCGACAGCCAGCAAAAGCACCAGGAAGGCGGCGAGTGCCGTCAATGTCCCCAACAGGTGCATCACACCGCTTCCCAGCCGAAACAGGCGTGCTGCGCCATAACCAAGAGCGCCTGCCGCAACGAGGCACGCAGCGGCGACCAGCAACATCCCAGGGACGCGCTCA
>JBFMFA010000405.1:0-4068 GCA_040753195.1 Gemmatimonadota bacterium
CGAAATCGCCGCCAAAAAATCCTAGCGGCTGTCGACCAGCCCTCGTGAACGTTCGCGGATCGCCACGGCGCGCTCCAACTCGTCGACACTTTGCAAGACTTTCAGGCGAATGTCCCGGCCGATATCGCTGCGCTCAGCGAGAAAGCCGCGCACGATCTCCAGCGCCTCTCGCCCTCGCTTGCTCTCCACAAACGACGACAGCCACGCGCCGAGGTAGAAAATGCGGCGGTTCTTTTGAATCCAGGGGAGCGAGTCGAGCGCCGGTCGCAAGTACGGCAGACTGAGCGAATCACTCTCCCCCTCGTTGAAGGGGCCGAGACTCGCCGTTGCCCAGTCCTCATTGAGCGTCGTATCCGCGAAGTAGCGCCTGAAATACTCCCGCTTGACCTCAGGATCCGGACGAGCTGCCCACGCGGCAAAGGCCTGGCGCGCTCCGTCGGCCGAACGATCCCTCGCTTTCAGGGAATCGAAGCGCTCAACGGCACCAGCGGCGCCTAACGAAAGTAGACGCGTAACGGCAGCCCAGCGCGTCGGCATGCCGATGCTGTCCGGACCGAACGTGGCGCTGTCGAGCAACGCGTGAAGCGCGCGTACGCCGTTTTCACCCCGGGCGACGCGAATCAGCGCATTGAGATAGGCTCGGCGTGTGCCATAACTGCGCGCTCCGTCCCGGGCCGCTGCGATAAACGTCGACTCGGCGACGACCTGCAGCGAGTCGCGTAGCGCGCCATCGACGTACGTTCCGATCGCTCGCGTTAGGCGGCCCAACACGGTTGCCGCGATCTGCTCGTCGCGCTCACGAGGCAGCTCGCGCAGCGCCGACGCCGCAAAACGGTCCGCACCGTAGCGCCCTTCCCGCACGGCGTCCCACAGCGCGCCCCACAACAGCGCCCGGGTGAACGCATCCGGCACAGTGCCCATCACGCGCTCGAGCGCCGCGATGCTCGCCGAATCCGGGAGGAACAACCCGTAGGCGTAGTCCCCCGAGTTGAGATACGCGAACGCCGGCGCCGGAAGCCCAAGCACGTCGCGCACGCTCGTCGTCTCGGCGTTGATCGCGATGTCGAAGCGCCGCGTTTCTCCGCCGTGGTAGTACAGGAGCAACTCGCTGCGGATGGGCCACGGCTGACGCCCCGACAGCGCCCGCGCGGGGCGCTGCGAAACACGAAGCCTAACGATCTGCCCATCGGCTATTCCCAGATTCTGTTCCACGACCGGGATACCGGGCCGCAGGATGTACTGATCTCCCCACTCTCTCAGCGAGCGCCCAGCCGCCTCGCCGATGGCATCCAGCAGCTCGCGCCAGTTGGCGTTCGCGTAGGCGTGACGGCGCAGGAAGCGCCTAACGCCGTCCTGAAAGACCCGCTCCCCGACGGCGTATTCCAGCTGCTTGAGCACCGACGGCGCCTTGTTGTAGACGATCGGTCCGTAGTTGCTCTTGGCAAGATCGAGATTGGGCAGCTCCTGATAGACGGGCGTCGTCCCCTCGCTGGCGTCGACCTGGTACGCGGCCGGCTTTGTTCGCAGGTAGAACCCTTTCCACGCCTCGCTCGCCGTGTCCATGGCGGCTTGCATCTTGGTTCCCATGAACGTGGCAAACCCTTCCTTCAGCCACAGATCGTCGAACCAGCGCATCGTGACGAGATCGCCGAACCACTGGTGCGCGACCTCGTGATAGATGGTGGAGTTTCGCCCCAGCCGCTGCACGAGCGTCGGCCGCTCGCGGAAGATGAAGCGCTCCTCGCTATAGAAAATCGCCCCGGGGTGCTCCATTCCACCGAACGGGAATGCGGGAGCCAGCACGATGTCCAGCTTCTGAAACGGGTAGCGATAGTCGAAGTACCGCTCGAGCCAACTCAGCGCGCGTTCATGAGCGACTATGAGCGACTCGGCGTCCACCTCGGCGTCACGCGAGCGCCGCACGAACAGTTTGATCTGACGAGTCGACGCCGCCACTGTGCGTTCGACCCACGGCCCAGCGGCGAAGGCGATCAGGTACGTTGAGATCGGCTCGCTCTCACGGAAGGCGAATGTGGCGCCGCGCGACGTCGTATCTACGCTCAAGCGCGTCCCGTTTGCCACGGCCGTCCAGCCGACCGGCGTCGTTAGGGTGAGCGTGACCCGGGCCTTCAGGTCCGGCTGATCGAACGACGGGAACAGTTGCTGCGCGTCCGACGGAACGAGCAGCGTGTAGAGGTACTCCAGACTGTCGCTCGGATCGCGCACGCGAATGATGCTCGCGCCCGAAGGCGCGATGCGCGACGAAAACTCAAAATCGAGGCGGTTCCCCCCAGCGCGCAGGTACTGCGCGGGGATCAACACGTGGTGGTGGTTGAACTCGACAGTCGGGAGCAGCTGCCCATTCGCGCGCACGGAGCCGAGCTGCCCGCGGAAATCGACGATGACGTCGTGCGCCCGGCGTAACTGAAACCGTGTGATGACGCGCCCGACCGCAGAGTCGCGCGCCGTCAGGTCGAGCACGAGGTCGTAACGGACGTCCGAGATGCGCGCCGCGCGTTCGCGTGCGAGCAGCGACGAGACCCCGGGCTGCATCAATACGCCCGGATCTGTCTCGACTTCCTGCGCCGCAACTGGCGCAGCCGCGAGTAGCAGGACGCCCAAAACCGGCGCGACGGCTGCTCGAACGAATTGTTCAGCGTGCATGAGTGTCAGGCTAATGCAGCGCGACATGCTTGCGCCAGAATCCTTTGTCACTTGTCCGCCTCAGACACTCAATTGATCTTCTCCCCCCGTTGTGCGCCGTGATTCTTGAACAATGGAGCGGTGATGCGAATCGCCAAGCTGGGCGTATTGGGTGCCGGAGCGATGGGGAGTGGTATTGCGGCACTTGCCGCATCTGCAGGAGTGCCGGTCGTTCTTCTGGACATTCCCGGCCCTGGTGCCGATCGCAATTCCGTTGTACGCGACTCGCTCGGGCGCGCGGTAAAGTCGAAGCCCGCGCCCTTCATGGACCCGTCGGCCGCGCGTCTCATTCGCATAGGCAACTTTGACGACGACCTCGGCCTACTGGCCGACTGCGACCTGATTGTCGAAGCCATTATCGAAGAGGTTGAACCCAAGCGAGCGCTGTTCGAACGGATTGAGAACGTCATCGCCCCGCACGCAATCGTCGCATCCAACACGTCGGGGATTCCAATCGCCTCTCTGCGCACCAGCGCGGCGCTCAGTCCACGGTTTTTGGGGACGCATTTCTTTAACCCGCCGCGGTACCTGCACCTTCTCGAGATAATCCCCACCAGTGATACGTCGCCTAACGTCGTCGCCGAAGTTCGACGTTTTGCGCAGCGCGTGCTCGGCAAAGGTGTCGTCGTAGCGAAGGACGTTCCGGGCTTCATCGCTAATCGCCTTGGCATTTTCGGCTGGATCCGCGCGATGCGCTTGCTGGAGCGCTTCGATCTCACGATCGATGAGGTGGACGCACTGACCGGGACGTTCATCGGGCGCGCCAACTCGGCGACATTCCGCACCGCCGACATCTCAGGTCTGGATGTGGTCTCGCACGTGACAAAGGGGTTGAGTGCCACAACCGGCGAAGACTTCAGGCTCCCCGAGTGGGTCGACGCACTGGTTAGGCAGGGGCGGCTGGGTGTGAAGACCGGGGTCGGTTTCTACAAGCGTGAGGGGAAAGCCATCCTCACGCTCGATTGGAAGACCGGAGAGTACAAACAGCAAAGTGTCCCCGAGCTGAAGGAGCTGGCGCACCTCAAGGACGCACCGCTTGAGCAGCGACTTGGCGGGATCGTGCGGGCCGGCGGGAAATACGCCGAATATTTGCGCACGCTCTTCGTCGAGATGGGGCACTACGTGATCTCGAAGACGCCCGACATCGCGCACGACATCGTATCGGTCGATCGCGCGATGGAGTGGGGCTTTGGCTGGGAGATCGGGCCATTCCGTCAAATGGATGCGTTAGGCATACCCTTCCTGCGGGCTCAATTCGCCGAAGCGAAGCTGGAACAGCCGCCCCTGCTGCAGGTCGCTCAGGAGGGGTTTTATCGCGAGCTGGGGAGTGGGCCGCGGCAGCTCACATTGGGCGGCACGTACGTG
>JBFMFA010000406.1:0-4064 GCA_040753195.1 Gemmatimonadota bacterium
TCAGCTCAGGTTCAGATCGCTGCTTTAGACGCGTAGTACCTCTGCCGCGGAGCTAAGCGTTGTTGCCCGTTTCTACGGCGCGCTCTGATTCGCGGGCCAGATCTCACTTAAGACTCGTGCAAAGTTTCCGCCGAGTATTCCGATGATCTCTGCGTCGGAATATCCGCGACGGATTAAGCCTTCGGTGAGATCGAACATCCGCTTTGGATGATCCAACCCCTCGATGTCGATCTTGTCGCGGAAGCTGTACGAGTCCTTGTACGCCGCTTTCAGTCGCTGGTACGCCGCGGGATCCATATCATCGTAACCATCGAGGTCGATGTCGCTACCGACGCCGAGATGCTGCGGACCGATCAACTTCTTCACGTGGTCGAAGTGGTTGATGACGTCTTCGATCGTGGTGGGTTCGGAGTTCTTCACGAAGTTCCGGACGCTCGTGATGCCCATGACACCGCCGGCCTTTCCGCACGCTTTGATCGCGTCGTCGCTCTTGCAGCGCGGGTGACCGGGCGCCAGAGCGCGGCAATTCGAGTGTGTGATTAAGACCGGTTTCTTCGACAGCTCGAATGCGTCGAGGGTAGTGCGATCGCCGCAGTGCGACACGTCGATCGCCATTCCCGTCTTGTTCATTTGATCGACAATCGAGGCACCGAAATCACTGATGCCCTCGTCGCGCCGCTCCGTCGATCCGTTACCGATCAGATTCCGCGAGTTATACGTCAGCTGGGAAACCCGCTGTCCGAGGCCGAAGAAGAAGGTCACGTCTTGCGGCCGCCTGAAGTGCTCGGCGTTTTGAATGCCTGCGAGCACGCCCATCTTCCCTGACCCTTTCACACGTTTGAAATCCGCGGCGCTGTCGATGCGCATCATCGTCTGATCGTTGCCGGCGATCAGCGAATTGATTGTGGCGAAGTAGCTCAGCGCGCTCTCGTACGCGTTGGTACCACCGAGCCCGAACGCATGGTGGAAGACGTTGATGCCCGAGTCTTTGTAGCGCTTGAAGTCCGCGTCTTTGAACGATTCGGGATTGGTCGCCCACTGCGCCCACTTCCCTTCGATCGTTAGGGGGCTCAGCATGTCGATGACAAGCGACTCCTGCATCAGCTTCACACAGCGCGCCGAGTATTGCGTTGGCTGATGCGCGAAGAGCTGATACCGCCCGATGTTGATCATCGGCGCCGCGAAGACCGCAGCAGCGGCGGTCGCAGCCGCCTTGAGTGCGCTACGCCGCGTTAGGCTCGAGAACTCCTGCAAGTCGGTCACGGTTTTCATTGGCCCGTCCTCGTTGCCGGGGCGGGGCGTGTCGGTTTGCGACCAAAATGCGCGCTGTCGGCACCGAGCCCATACGATAGCGTCGTCACGCGTCCGTCCGTCGAGACATCGAACTTCACGAACATCGACGTGACCGTCGCGCTGGGCAGTATCCCCCACCGGAAGTTGTTCCCGTTCCAATACTCGAGCGGCGCTGACCACGAGCCTCGCTTCATCGTTAGGCGACCGTCCGTGTGCGACACCGTCGCGTCCCCGTAGATGCTGTCGGCGTATTCCCCAGCATACGCGGTCAGCGGCAGCGGCGGCGGGCCGCTCGACTTTTGCGCGATTTGCGCTTTTGCCATCGAATCCGCGCGCCGGCGTTGATTCGTCACTCGCACCAGTGCCTCCGCGCTCAGGTCCCGCATCGGCGCCTTGAGCTGACGGTCGAAGATGTAGTTCATGATGAGAGCTGGGAGCGCAGCTCCTTGCATGTTGCTCAACACGACGACTCCAAGTTTCTGCGACGGCAGAAGGCCCATCGCCGCCGTCATGCCGTCCGTGTTGCCGCCGTGCTGCCACACCAGATGGCCGCGATAATCCTGCACGAACCACCCCATGCCGTACGTATTGAACCTCGTTAGGGTATCTCCGTCGCCACCGCCGCCACCACCGCCTCCCGTGAGCATCTGTGGAACGTGAGTCTCGCGTAGTGCGGCCGCGCTCACCAGTCGCTTCCCGCCGAACGTGCCATCGCCGAGCTGAAAGCGGAGGTACTGCGCCATGTCGCGTACGCTCGATACGATCGAGCCGGCGGGCGCGATGTTATCCATCGCCATGTGGCCTTTGGACCACGCCGTGTCACCGGTCATCCCGTGCGGACTTGCCAGGTTCGCGACCGGCCCCGGGTCCCGCAGCACGGGAATACTGGACGACATGCCTAACGCGCTGAAGATGCGTTGCTGGACCAGATCCTCCCATGTGCTCCCCGCGGCTTTCGCCGCTGCTTCACCGGCCGCCAGGAACATCATGTTCTGGTACTGGAAGCGCGTGCGCAGCGGGAACGATGCCTCCACGAAGCGCACGCGGCGCAGCACGTCGGCCCGCGTATTCCCGGCCGACATCCACGACAGATCGTGCCGCGACAGCCCGGTGCGATGAGACAGCGCGTCACGGAACGTCACCTCTGCATTGGCTACCGGATCGCGCATGCGAAAGTCCGGCAGGTATGTCGTCAGGCGATCATCCCAACGGAGTTTGCCGTCCGTGACGAGCATGGCCACGATCGTCGCTGTAAACGACTTGCTGCTCGAGCCAATCTCGAAGAGCGTGTTCTCGTTGACCGGGGTGGTCGCTTCGGCCTTCAGCACTCCGTACCCTTTGGCGAAGATCACCGAATCATTGCGAACGATCGCCACGCCAAGCCCGGGAATCTTCCAGTCGGCGCGTGCCTTCGCGATGTAGCTGTCGAGACCGGGAAACGGCTCCTGCGCGCCAAGCAAGCCGTTTGTCAATGCAACGGCGATGCATGCGACCGCGAAGCGACGCGTCTTGCTGATCATTGCTACCTCGAGGGTGTCAGAGTCTGCACCAACCAATCGACGATCGGTCCCATCACGTCGGACCCGATGCGGCCCTTCGTTAGGCGCGTATAACCGGCAGGGTTCCCGGAGGTATCGGGAAGGAAGAGATGATTGCGGTCCGGATGCACCTGCAACGTCGCGCGCGCGTTTCCGGCCCGCCGCAGCTCGTCGGCCAGCACGCGCGCCTGCCCCACCGTGACCTGTTGATCCGTTGCGCCCTGGACGATCAGTACCGGCTGCGTGACCCGACGGATCGTCGCCAGAGGATCGTGCGTCTCGAAGAAACGCATCCACGGCGACCTCCCTGCAGTCGAATCAAACGCCGCCCGCGCTGCCTTGAACGCCGAATCGCGTTTGGCTGGCGCAATCGTGGTGTCGTGCTCGATCCCGTAGCGGATCTGAAAATCCAGAATCTCTTTGCCGCGCTGCGCCGGCCCCGCCATCAATACAATGGCAGCAAGTCGGGGATCGGACGCAGCCACAAGTGGCGCGATCAGTCCGCCCTCGCTGTGGCCCAACAGCGCGACGCGGTCCGGATTGATGTCAGTACGAGCGCGTAACCAGCCGACGATGTTGCGCACATCTTCGGCGAAGTCGGCCGACGACGCCGTCGCGAAATTGCCGCCTGACTCTCCGGTGCCGCGGTCATCGAAACGCAGCACCGCGATCCCATGCCGGCCTAACGTATCAGCGATCTGCCGAAAGGGCCGGTAACCCGGAACGAGCGGGATGTATTCGTCGCGCTCCTGCGGGCCGCTCCCGCTGATCGTCACAACCACAGGGTGTTTCCCGGTCGCTCCGGCCGGGATTGTGAGAGTGCCGGCGAGCTGGTGACCCTGCCGAGTCGGGATCTGCACCTGTTCCGCGCGATACGGTGCGCCGGCCGGTGCCGAGTAGTCGACCCTGCCTAACGCAATGCGACCCGCCGCCGCACCTTCCACGCGGTGCACCACGAGGTTCTGCGCCGGAGTGTATAACCGTACGATCGTATTGGCGCGAACCACGACGTGCGTTACTTGTGAGCCGAGCCTCATCTCGAGCGAGTCCGACGTGATGCGCCGAATGGTGACTGACAGCGTTTGACCACCAGCCGCGAGAAAGACCGGGGCCGTCACGCTGTCGCGCTCGGACGTCAGGCGCCGAAGCAACGGCTCGAACATCGCCACGGAGCTGTTGAGGACAATCAGCGCGTCTGGCTTCGATGCGACCTTTTGCGTGCGCGTGGCACCC
>JBFMFA010000407.1:0-4062 GCA_040753195.1 Gemmatimonadota bacterium
CAGCCATTCTCTTATGGCATCCATACGCCTAACGCTCCCGCGTGAAAGGGAAGGGAGCCGGACTCGCGGCCGGCGCGCACGTTTTGTGCAACGCGGCGCACGTTGTGCCCGGCCGGGCTCGGCCGTCAAGTCGTTGCGCGCGCTCGTACGATGCGTTAGCCGCGCGCGCTCGCGTGCGCGTGCGCGAGCGCCGGCGGCGCGCCCCACTGCCTAACGTGGTGCTTGTCGTCCAGCAGATACCACGCCCGGGTGCGTGGCGAGAAGAGGACGGCCCAGCGCCACGGCAACTCCTCGACGGCGCGCATCGCGTCGGCCGGTAACACCTTGGCGAGATAGTGAACGTCGTTAGGCTCGTGAATGGCGCAGATCACCCACCAATTCGCCATGCCGGTCACGATGCGCGAGACGCCGTGCGGCCGCTGCGTTGTCGCATACACCGACAGGCCGCAATGCCGCCCACGTCGCCAGAGCCCCTCGACCGTCTCGTCTGATTGCGACGGGGCGAATAGATCCAGCTCCTCGATCATTAGGGCCATGCCGCGCACGTGGTACGGATACGCGTTATGATCGAGCACCACGGGCGGCACCAGCAATTTCGCGATGGCCGGCGCGGCGCTCTGTGACACCGCCGCCACAATCCGCCATGCGCGGCCCTCACGCGGCGCTCTCACCAGTACGCTGCGCAGCTCGTCGATCGAGCGGGCCATATAGAGTCGCGTACCGGCTGGCACGTCGGCCGTATGCTCGCCTAACGGGTCCACGATGAGCGCGCGCGGCGCTCGCGTCAGGCAGAACTTTTTGAGGAGGTAACTCTTGCCGCTCTCCGTGGTTCCCATCGCGATGACGCGACTCGTCGCCGGCACGAGCGGCCGCGTCATGCCCCAAGCCGCGTGATGCGATACGTCAGCTCGACGAGATCCGGCTCACCGGTGAGCAACAAGCGGCGCTCTTTCGCCAGCCGCGCGAGCTCCACGATGAGCCGCCAGTGGCGCCGGCAGAGCCACAGCCCAATGCGAATATGCCGGCGCTCTTCGCGACACAGATAGCACACGACCCGCTCGGACGCCACGGACGTTAGGCTCCGCGCTCATTCACGCGGACCACCGTACGGCGTCACGCGCAGCGGTACGATGTCGTTAGGTTGGGGCGTTGCACCACCGTCGCCGCCGAAGCCAGCCGACGCGTCGCCATTCTTCTGGCGTTGCTGCGCCTTGACGGTCGCCACCACCTTCGGAGCGTAGACCGCGAGCCAGCCGATTGCTGCCGGCACCCAGGGCAATGTGCTTTTGAGCTGTGCGTAATGGGGATGCACGACGGGCGCGGTCGTCTTGACGAGCAACGCCTGATCCTTCGCCGTCGTGCCTAACGTCGGCGCCACGAGCTCGGTCAACAGCTCATCCACCGCGGGTACCACACGCTCGAGCAGTGCCTCACATTCGTCAATCGTCGCCGGTGCTTGCTCCGGCGTCGGCGCCACATACGGCCGCGCCTCGACGAGCTTTTGCAGCTCCAGCACGCGCGCCCTGAGCTCCATATTCTTTTTGCCGCGTAGCCGCCGCTCGCCCCAATGCTCATACCCCGGCGGCAGCGCGCCAGCGGCCGGCGCCGGCCTCTTATCGTCCGTGACGTTAGGTGCGCCATGTGCTCCCGCACTGGTCGTCTGCGCCGGCTCGCTCGTCTCTTCAGTCACCGCCGCCGCCGCCGCGGTCACGTCAGGCGCCGCGTCTGCCGTCTGATCCGGCGCGAGCTCGCCTAACGGGTTCGCCGGAATGTCGGCCGGAGCCGGAGCGGAGCCGGACTCACCGTTAGGCGGCTCGATGCGGAGCGAGGCGTCATCGGCCGGGGCGGCAGGGCCAATGCGATGCTCGATCACTGACACTGGAGACGCTTCGAGCGACGGTCGTACGGACAACGGCGCGCTGTGGCGCTTGCGACGTCTTTTTCTCGCAGTCATGCGGCGATCTCCAGCGGCGCGATGCGCCACCAATCGAGTTGAACCAACAAACCTATTTGATCCGTCCACTCACTCGGCGGATATTCGCCCGGCACTCGCAGCAAGAGCAATCGCAGCGCCACGCTCCGCGGCGACGCTAGCACCGTCTCCCACTCTTCGCGGCCGAACTCGTAAACGATAATCGCGTCAGCGGTGCCGGGATACGTCAGCTCCAGATCCCCTTGCAGATCAGGGAGCTCCTCATCCTCACGCGCAAAGACGCCGTACACGGCTTGCCAATTGCGCAGCCCGGGCGAATAGGTGAGTTGCTTCGCTCCGCGCATCGCGCGCGCCCACTCACGCCACAGCTTCAGGTCACGTCGCCGCCGTTCGGCATCCGTCGTTAGGGTCAGATCGCGCAATATCTGCAGATAGGTCCGATGGCCGAGCCGGCCGGCCTTCGTCGACGAGCTGACGAGCTCGCGGACAAGACCCATCTTCGTTAGGTACGTGGCGGACCGTGCCTCAGTCAGCCGCACGCCGTGCGGCCACGCCGGCGCGCGATACCGACGCCCGCTGTCCGTCGGCCGCGTTATGCGCTGCTCCCAACGGGCGCGTACCCAGCGGCGAAACTCCAAGAGCACGCGGGCGGGTACCCGTCGCCTCGTGTAGACGCCCACGTGCAAATGCGGATGCCACCCGTTAGGTCCGTGTGTCACTTCCATCGCGCGGACATGGCCGAGCATGCCTAACCGCTTTTCCCACTTTGCCCAGGGCGCACCTTGCAGCATCGCGCGCCATGCTTTGGCGACGTGCTTCCGGAGCGGGCGCAGATGATCGCCCTCATCGTGCGGCATCGTTAGGCTCACGAGATACACGGCGCCGCCGGCGTCCCGGTGCCGCTCGCCGAGCTCGCGCAGCTCCTCAGCGCGCCCCTGCTGTATGCGCGGCAAGCACACCGGGCACTCCCAAGGCGAGTTGCAGCGAAGGAGACCGCAGAAATAGGGACGTCCCGAACTACGATCCACCCGAAGAGACACCGAAGAGCCGAATGCTACAGCTCGCCGCCCGCAACGCATGACTCCGCGGGCTCCGGTGAGTTTCTGCGCCGCGTCCCGCATGCGCCACCTGAGCACGTCGTCAGGGCCGACTTTCGGTGCTTTTTCGGTCAGCACGTAAGTCGTTGCCCCACAACGACAGCAGGGGGGGGGGTAACATTGCTCTTAGCTTTCCAAGGGAACCGCGGCGACGATTCCGACTTGGCGCCACGCGGGACCGGGATCACCCGGCCGCTCTTGCGGGCGAACGATCCAAACGCCGGGCTTCGTCCACACGGCGAAGGGCTCACGGCGGATGAGCGAAAGCCGGTGCGCCGCTCCTAGCGCCCCTAGTAACGTCGTATAGGAGCGCGAAAGGGTATCCGCCTCTTTCGGGCGCCTTGTCCAAGTACTAGGCACGCCGCGGCCTAGTAATAGAGGTCAGACGCGGCCGGCCGGCACTTACGCTATTCGTGGTGGAGACTTCGGACCGCTCAGAGGCCGTAGGTCCAACGGTCCTTGCCTGAGCCACAGAGTCAGCCGGGATCCTCGCCCCCGCTCCAGAGCACGGTACAGCAGCCACGGCGCCGGACGCGTCTATTGCTGGTGGAAAGTGATAGCGCGCCCCGACGTAGGGCACGCGCGTTAGGCGCCGGTGCGCAATTTCTTCCGTCGCCCACCGGGCGAGCACCGTCGCGAGTTCCAGGGCGTCGACCGGACCGAGCACCGCCGGCGTGATGCTCCCCGTATTCAGCTCCAGCCGGCCAGTCCGCCCAGGCGTGCCATGCACTTCCGCCGTTAGGCTGTCGAGCGCGAAACGCAGATCGCCGCTCATAACGCGAACACCAGCGCGCACGCCGAATCGAGCTCACGCCCTTTCGCCGGACGCTCCAACACCACGTAACCGTCACGCTCGCCGTCGAAGTACCGCGTTAGGTCGATAACGTACGCGTGACGCGTTCCTGAGCTTTTGCCGGCGGAGATCTCGCACGCTTCCGCCAACGCCTGATGCTTTTCGACGTAGCGGATCAGCTCGCGCCGGCCGAGCCTAACGGTTCGTACGCCGAGGTCCGCGGGATCGGGCGGCGCGAG
>JBFMFA010000408.1:0-4044 GCA_040753195.1 Gemmatimonadota bacterium
GATCGCTTGCGTTGCAGCGACACCGACATCCGCTTCGCCCCAAATCACGCCATTCCCCACGGCGAAGACTCGCGATTGCACAGCCGCCCCGACTTCGCCCGTCGCGGGGTCATAGCCGAGGATGGAGAACGTCGCGACTGGAGGCCACGTTTGCTGCGCGTGGACGCTTGGTGACCAAACATGGATTGATAGGAGCGCCGCTATGGCGCTCAAGCGTGTTACCCGGCGACGTGTAAGCATGTCATCAATCTGCGCAGCGCAAGCGTTGCGCGCATCCCGTATCAACGCGCCGATGCCGGATGATCGTCCGCCAGTCGGCTGTAAGGGGACACTCGATGGTGCCGCAGAGCACGCGGCCGGTCAGCCACCAACATCTCGGAGCAGCCGCGCCATGGGTCGCCATGTGTGCTGCTGTGCTGCTCAACGCGTGCGGGACTGCCGACAGCGCGGGGCCTCCACAGACTCCATTACTGCCAGGTGCAGTCCGCGTTAGGGTCGAGGTGTTCGGCAATGGGTTCGACCCTGACGGATTCACCGTTACCGTCGGTGGCCGCAGTGTAAAGATCGGTACGGCAGCGAACACCGTTGTCGACTCGCTGCGCGAGGAATCGCGGAGCGTACGCCTATCAGGGCTCGCCCCACACTGCTTTAGTGATGTGACCGAGCACACCGTGGACCTGCAACGGCGTGACACGGCGGAGGTCCAGTTCAGCGTGGAGTGCTACGGAGATCTCGCGTTCATTCGCCATTTCGGTACCGACAGCCTCCAGCTGTTCTACTTGGCTCCCAACGGGGAAGAGATTCAGTTGAGCGATCTTCCTGGGCGCAATTTCTTGGAGGACTGGTCGCCGGACGGGTGGAAGATCCTTTTCACCCAGTCATATGCAGGCGTTACGCACATCTACAGCGTTCGGATTGACGGCACCGATCTGCGCCGCCTAACGCATCCGCCCGGGTATGGCAACACGCCGCGCTGGTCCCCTGATGGCTCGCGCGTTGCGTTTTATCGCCGGACCGCTTCGGACCGCGCACAGCTGTACCTCATGAACGCGGATGGAACGGGAGAACGTCCCGTCCTCGATACGCTGGGGAATGAAGCAGACATATCGTGGTCCCCCGATGGTCGTGAACTTGCATTCGGCTGTAACCGCTTTCGGCCAACCGGGGACGTGTGCACCGTCTTTCCAGACGGCACGAACCTGCGACCGCGCATCAGAGTACCAGAAGTGCAGAAGGTCCAGTGGTCGCCGGATGGCGCTCGCATTGCATTCGTGTCTCATGCCGGTGGTCAGCACGTGGGGGTCGCGACGTTAGCCGATTCCACGCTCGTCAACCTCACACCAGGAAATTCGTCGCACGGCTTCTTGTGGTCGTCGGACGGTAAACAACTCATCGTGAGCGCGACAAAGCCTAACGGCGACTATTACGTGGTGCGAATGAACCGGGACGGCTCGGCACCCTTCGAGCTGCCGCTGTCAATAGCGTCGGGCTGGCTCGCGTGGTCGCGCGACGACGCCAAGGTGCTGACTGACGTTACCGTCGCCGACGGTGGCCGTCGCGCTCTCATTCTGAGCGCCGACGGCCTGGTCAAACGGGTAATCGGCGGCAGCGGTTGGCCACTAACATACCGCTACATGTGGAATCCGCGCGCAAGGCCCGGCATGGCGCAGCCGGCACGCGGTCCTCGCTAGCGCATCACGGCACCACCCGCGGCCGTCCGATCTGGTACTCCTTGGGTGGTTCCGCGCCTAACAAGTTCTTCACGAAGTAGTCCCAACGACGCCGCATCATGTAGTTGTTGTCCTGGCCGTACCCGTGCCGCGCATTGGGGAAAAGCAGCAAATCAAAATCCTTCCCCGCTTTCACCAGCGCGTCAGCCACAAGCGTGGTGTTGTACGGCGGCACATTGTCGTCCATCCCGCCGTGCGCGAGCATCAACTTTCCCTTGAGCTTCGCCGCGTGCGTCTGATTCGCTTCGTCGGCGTAGTTGTCACTCGGGCCGTTCTTCACCAGCAGACCCTGGTAACGTTCACCCCAGTCGTCTTCGTAGTTGCGGTTGTCGTGGTTCCCGGACTGCGCCACGCCAACGTCGAAGAAGTCTGCATGTCGGAACATCGCGGACGCGGTCGCGAATCCACCGCCCGAGTGCCCCCAGATACCAACCTTCTCGATGTCGATGAATGGATACCGCGTCGCAAGCTCTTTCATGCCGGCGACTTGATCCGGGATCGTGTTGTCACCCATGCGCCCGTAGTACGCGTCGTGGAATGCCTTCGAGCGTCCCGGCGTCCCCATGCCATCGATCTGCACGACGATGAACCCCAGTTCCGCGAGCGCCTGATTGTCACCGCGCGCGGGTGAGAAGCTGCGCGGGCCGACACTCCCCGACTGCGGACCCGGATAAATCTGATTCACGATCGGGTACTTTTTCGTCGAGTCGAGGTTCGACGGCGTGTACATCAAACCGTAGATGTCGGTCTGCCCGTCGCGCCCTTTCATGCGGATGGGCATCGGTGGCTTCCATCCAGTCGCCAACAGTCGTGAGATATCCGCGCGCTCCAGCGTCTGCAGCACCTTGCCGTTCATGTCGCGCAGGACCGTGACTGGGGGCACGTTAGGCGTGCTGTACGTGTCGACGATGTACTTCGCGTCGGGCGACAGGAATACGACGTGATGCGCGCTGTCCGGCGTCAGCAACGTTTGCTTCTTGCCGTCAAAACCGATCTTATAGAGCCGTTGGAAGTATGGGTCGCCGGGCTCTTTCCCCTGCGCCATGAAGTAGATGGTGCGCGTCTTTTCGTCGACCCGCAGAATGTCTTCAACGTTACCATCGCCGCTCGTTATGCGGTTCTTGAGTTGACCTGTCGTTAGGTCGTACAGGTACAAGTGAATCCAGTTGTCGCGCTGTGACCACCAGATCAGCTCGTTCGACGCCGGCAGGACGCGCCACAGGTTCTCAGTCAGCGAGGCATCGCCGATCTGCGTGGCGCTCTTCTCCTCGAATAGCGTGCGGACCTCGCCGGTCTGCGCGTCGGCGATGCGGAACCAGGCCTGCTTGTGATCGCGCGAGCTGGAGATGAAGGCGAGGTGCGATCCGTCGGGGTACCACTGCACGTCGCAGATTGCGCCGCCGCACGCGATATGATCCGACACCGTCGAGCGGTGCTGATCCGGCGGCATCTGGAGCCTAACGACTTGCGGCCGGGCGTCCGCCCCTTCACGGATGATCACCCGGCTGATACGGAAGATGACACTGTCGCCAGGCAACGGGTACTTCCACGACTCCAGACGCGGCACCCCGACGTTTGTCGCAACGAGATGCATGTCGCGCACCCCACGGCCGTCGTGCTGGAACGTCGCGATCTGCCGGGAGTCCGCCGACCACGTCACCACCGGGCGATCGCTGTGCGTCCAGCCCGCGTTGTCCGTCGCGTAGCCGAAGTCGGTGATGCCGTCGGTCGTCAGCTGCATCTCCTGACCGCTCGTTAGGTCCTTCGCCCACAGATTGTGGTCCTTGATGTACACGGCGACGCGACCATTGGGCGACACACTCGAATTGGCCGGAGCACTTTGCCGCGGCGGACCGGAGTCCGCGCCTGCACACGTGTAGGCAACGAGATCGCAGTGCCAACGCCGGTTCTGGACCTCGACGGTCATCGAGCGACTGTCTTTCGTTAGTTCGAAGTTCTGAAACGGCAGTCGATTGCCATCGAGACGGCCGCCCGACGCCGCAGACAGCGCAGCGGCGAGGCGCGTCTGATCGAATGCCGCCTGACGCGTGCGCTTGGCTGGATCCACAAGGTAGAAAGCCGTCCCGTTAGGCACCGGCGTGCGATACCAAAAGCGCCCATCCGGGAGCCACGTGGGACGCACATTCGTCCCCGTCACCAGCGGCGCCGTCGTCGCGCCGAGATAGCGCTCGGCGCGTTCATAGTCGGCGACGGTGAGCTGGCGCGGCTGCTGCGCGGCCAACGGCGCGGCGACGAGGCCAAAAACTAGAACAGGATGAAGTCGCATAACTCGAGGCAGGTTGGGCCCCAACTC
>JBFMFA010000409.1:0-4042 GCA_040753195.1 Gemmatimonadota bacterium
CCCCAGGCGAAGCGCGGGACTTTCTTGATAAAGGCCCAGGTGAGAGCGCCTAACGTCAAAACGGTCAGGGTGAGCGTCGCGTAGCGCGCGCGCACGAGGAGTTTCAGCGTCTTGCCGTAGAAGCGGCGCGCGCGGGGTCGCCGAGCCTCGTGCACCTTGTGCCCGCGCGCGAGGGCGGTAATCATCACCACCGAGGCGACGACGGACCAGCCTAACGCGATGATAAATGCCGTCGCGAACGGCGCAAACGCCGCGCGAGCATCCCCTTGCAGATACAGGAACGGGAACAGCACAACCATCGTCGTGAGCGTGGCCCCCAGAATCGCCGGCGTGATGCGGCGACCGGTTTCGGCGCGTCCCTCCGGCGTGTCGGGCATCCTGCCCAGGCGTTCGGCAACGACGAGTCCATTCTGCACGAGGATGCCGATGCCCATCGCCAGGCCGGCGAGGGTCAGCAGGTTTGCCGGAACCTTGAAGATGTAGAGAGACAGCGCCGTACCGGCCACCGATACCATGGCGCTGAGCATAACGAGTGTGACCGCACGAGCATCGCGCAGAAAGAGCGCCAACACGATGAGCACGGCGAGAAACGCGACGGAGCCCCGGATCAGGAGATCGCGCAGCTGCTCTTTGAGGTCGAGGCTTTCGTCGTTGTTGACTTCGATCGTGACCGCGGGCGGCAATGTGGACTTCAGTTCGTCCAGCACTTTGCGCACAGCAGCCGCAGTTTTTATGGCGTCTGCGCCGGGGAGGCGCGACACGAAGAGCGCCAGCGCCGGCTGGCCGTCGACCCGGTAGAAACGGCCGCGCATGTCTTCGTCCGGCCGTATGCTCGCCAGTTCGCCAAGACGAAAAACGCGTCCCGCCTTGCCGATGACCGGGAGGTCAGCGAGCTCGGCGATCGCGTTGGGTTGATCGCGCAGCACGACCTGACGCTCGGAGGCTCCCATGCGTTCTTCGCCTAACGCACGCACCATGCGCGCGTCGCGGATGGCTTCAATCAAACGCTGCGGCGAGACGTCGAGTTGGCGCAGGTGTTGGGCGTCGTACGCCACTGACACACCGAGGTCCGTGCCGCCGCCGATGCCGATGCCCGCAACGCCGGGGACGGCGCTCAAACGCGGGCGCAAACGCTCGTCGGCCAGCGTCTGCAACGTGCCGGGCGTGTACGGGCCGGTGAGCGTTAGGCGCAGGAGCGGCTCCTCCTCCAGCTCTTCCGGCACGTAATTGGAAACGATCGGTGGTGTCACGCCGGGCGGGAAATCTGCGCGCAGCAACTCCAGCCGTTCGAGGATCGACAGGCGCGCAATCTGAACGTCCGCCGCCGCTTCCAGTTCGACTGTGATCGTCGCCTGGTCGTCTTCCGAGCGCGACTCCGAGCGCTTCACACCCCGCACCGACTGAATGGCCGCTTCGATCGGCGACGTCACGTATGTCTCTACCAACTCGGCTGACGCACCCGCCCACGACGCCACGATCTGCAGCCGCGGCAGCTCGACCGTCGTTCGTGTGGCAAGAGGCAGCTTGGCGAAGGCGACGCCTCCGCCTAACACGATGGCGGCGACGGCGGCCCAAACGACTGCGGGACGAGAGACGGCCCAGCGGATCATGTGGCCTCTCGCGTCTCGTATGGAGTGCTTGGCAGGTTACCGACGCTGTCAGCGGCCGCGCGTTGTTTGCTCTTCTCGAGGACCGCGTACGCCGTCGGTAGCAGGAAGAACGTGACGAGCAGCGCAGAGACCGAACCACCGATCACGCCGGCGGCGAGTGGTTGGTACAACGCGCCGCCGCTGCCGAGGCCGAAGACGAGCGGCAGCACACCGGTGATCGTCGTCAATGACGTCATCGCGATGGCACGCAGGCGCTGACGTCCGCCTAACATCACCGCATCATCCACGGAGTAGCCTTGCTCACGATAGCGCCGGATGGCATCGAGCTTGACCACCGCCTCGTTGTCCGCCATGCCGATCATGACGACGATGCCGATCAGCGAAACCGCATTGATGCTCTGGCCCGTCATCCACAAAAAGAGCAAGCCGCCGGCAGCGGCGAGAGGCACGGTGAGCATAACGACGAGCGGTACTGTGAATGACGCGAATTCGCCGGCGAGGACCAGGAACACCAGCGCCACGGCGAGCACCGCGACCAGGATCAGCTCATTGGAGGTGCGCCGCGTTTCCGCATCGGCGCCACTCACGCTCCATGAGATCCCGGCGGGGAAGTTCGTCGCGTTGAGCATACTCACCACGTTGTCGCTGGCGCGTGACGTACCGCCTTCGCGAATGAGGCCCTCAACCTGGACGACTGGTCGCTGGCCGACCCTAACGACTTCGATCGGCGCGCGCACTTCACGCGCGTCGACGAGCTGACCGACGGGTACACCGTTCACCGGCGTTGTTAGCGCTTCGGTGAGGTTCTCGTTGGCGTTGCCGGCGAAGCGCACGGAGATCGGCGTGCGACGGTCCGTCTCGCGCAGCTCACTTGCTTCCACGCCGCCAAGTCCGCCTTGCAGCGCCGCCGCGATTTCCTCCACCCGCAACCCGTGCTGCGCGATGCGGTCGCGCGCGAGGGTGACTTCGATGATCGGCTGCGTCGTGGCGTTGGACGAGCGCACGTCCGTCAGGAAGGGCAACGCTTGCATCCCGCGTCGCACCGAATCGGCCCAGCGTTCGGCTTCCTCCATCGTGCGCGCACCGATCTCGGCGCGCACAATGCGTCCTTCGCGGCCGATGAGCGAGCCGAACTCTGATTGGCCTGCGAGATCGATGGCGAGCGCGCTTCCACCGCCGCCTTGCGAGAGATCGGGGAGAGCGGCGCGCAGCGCATCGGCAAACTCTTGCGCGTTCTGACCGTCCGGAATGGAGATGAGCAGTTCCGCTGTTGCGGACGAACCGACGTCCGCGCCGGCCATGACTTCTTCGTCGGTGGCGATACCGACGCGCGCATAGGCGCCTAACGAGCCGAGTTGGCGCGCGGCCTCTTCGATGCGCGCGGTTTGCCGGACCGTTTCTTCGATGGCGGTGCCCTCGGCGAGGCGCAGGCTTGCGACGGCGACGCGCTCATCCACGGCCGGCAGCACTTCTCGTGGGAGCTGCATCGTCACGTACGCGGTGAGGAGAGTAGTGACGCCGGCGATCATGAAGACGGTGCGTGGGCGCGCGAGGCACCACGCCATGCCGCGTTCGTATCCTTCCGCCGTCGCTATGCCGAAGTTTACAAGCCACGCCGGCAAGGGAATCAGCCTGCCGTGACCGGTGACCCGTGACCCGTGACCCTTTGTTCTCCCCGCAATCAGCACCGGCATCAACGTGAGCGCGAGGATGAGCGACGCCGCGACGGACGTAACCACCGAGAGCGAGAGATCTCTGAAAAGTGCAGCGGCGAGACCCTGTACGAAGATGATGGGACCGAAGACGAGCAGCGTCGTTAGGGTCCCGGCCGTCAGCGGGCCCGCGACTTCTTCGGTCGCCAGAATCGTGCTCTCGGTTCTTTCCTCAGATCTCAGACCTTCGGCCTCAGACCTCCGCCTCTCCGACGCCTCGGCCACCACGATGGCATTGTCGACCAGCAAACCGACGCCAAGCGCGAGACCGCCGAGCGACATGACGTTCACCGTGACGCCCAACGCCTGCAGCACGACGAGCGCGAGCAACACCGAGAGCGGCACCATGACGCCGATCGCGAGCGACGTGCGCCAGTCGCGCAAGAAGAGCAGGATGACGAGCAGAGAGAGGATGCCGCCGAGGATGATCTCCTGGCCGAGGTTGGAGAGTGCGTCGACGACAAAGTCGGCCTGAGCGGCGACTGTGGTGAGCGTGATCCCCGCGAACTCACGCGTGAGCGTCTCGATGGTGCGATCGATGTCGCGCGTGACTTTGACTGTATTGGCGCCGGCGTCTTTGTAGACGACGAGACCCACGGCGGGCTTCCCGTCGTGCCGCACGACCGTTTTCGGATCCGACGTCGTGAGCGTGATCGTCGCCACGTCGCGCAGCGAGATGCCGCTCCGGGCCGGTCCGATCGGCGTATTCGCGATTTCGTC
>JBFMFA010000410.1:0-4038 GCA_040753195.1 Gemmatimonadota bacterium
TTGCGCGCAAGTGAAGGCGGCATCCTTCGCGACTCGTTGGCGATGCAGCAGCCGTCGATCGACGAGATCCTCAGTGCCGCCTTTGCGCAGAGTGGCAATCGCGACTTCGCGACGCAGCTGATGCTCGTCGATCTCAACTCGTATCTGCCGGGCGATATCCTCACAAAAGTGGATCGCATGAGCATGGCGCCGTCGCTCGAGGCGCGCGTGCCGCTCTTGGATCATGTGCTGATCGAGTTCGCCGTGTCGTTGCCATCGTCGTTCAAGTTCCGCGATGGCGTCGGCAAGTGGCTGCTGCGACGCGCCATCGAAGGGACGGTGCCGAGTTCGGTACTCGATCGGCCGAAACAGGGGTTCGGCGTGCCGCTTGGACGATGGTTCCGGCGGGAGCTGTCGCACCGGATCGATGAATTACTCTCGCCGTCATCGAAGATCTACGAGTATTTCGATCCGGCACGGGTGAAGGCGATCGTGCTCGAACATCGCGCTCGTCGTCGTGATCACTCCGGCGTGGTGTGGCGTCTGATGCTACTCGATCTGTGGTTCAAGGCACTTGCTCGCGGCACGATCGCCCGCCCGGTGGAGCCGCGCGACTTCCTCGCGGACTACTTGGATCGGGCGACAAAGTAGTGAGCGGGGTCGGACCCCGGTCACGGTCATTGTGGCTGCCTAACGCGGGCAAATGTACCGTTTCGCGCGCGCGAATGTGACCTACGTCACTGCACATCGCCGCCAATATTTTAGAATGCGCGCGATTCGATGCGCAGCCACTTCACATTACACGGTCGACGGTAAAGATTGCCCGCCGCGATGCTCTGGCTCAGTCGTGTGGACAGAGTGACCGCTTCTTTCGCAGCACACGACAAACAATTGATCGGCAGGATCGCGGTCTTCCTCGCGGGGGACCCGCGACAAAGGCAAAACCGGCGAAAGCCGGCGACGCAAAGCCACGAAGCTAAGACGCACACACCGGTGCGTGATGCTAGTCGAGCCGCCGAACGAACCAATGCGAGGACCCCCACTTGCCACGTTCGCACGCTCCCGCCTTTGGCGTTCTGAAGTTCCGCGCTCTCCGCGCCGCCCTCATTGGGGCCAGCATTCTCATCACGGCGTGTACGTACCAAGACGCCACGCCACTCACACCAATCGAAGTGCCCGAGGATCTCGCCGCATCAGTCAACGAGTATCCCGGCATGCACAAATCGTCGGACGCCAACCCCGGAGCAACCTCCGGACTCGTTCCGAATACCTTCCAGCTCGTACGCCTGGCCACCGACACCTCACGCTGCCTGGCGGTCTCTGACGACCTAACGAAGATCGGTAACCGGGTCATCATCGGTAAATGCGGTCCGAACAACCCGCGCATGCGCTTCAAGTACGTCAGCAGCGGAGAAATTCGCACCACCGCGAACTCCTGTATCGGCGCCTACGCAGACGTCCCGAGAATCGGAACGCCCGTCGCGATCGTTCCGTGTGACGGCAAACCGCGTTCGCACTGGACCTACGACGCCGGCAATCACCTCAAAAACAACGCCGGCGCGTGCTTCACAGTCGCAGGCACCACCCTAACGAACGCCGCGCGAGTTAATCTGGGCGCATGCGCCAGTCCGGCGCCGTGGTCGCAGAAGGTCTATTGGAATACGCCGGGCGCTCCGGTCGTGCCGCCAACAACGCCACCACCGACAACACCACCACCGACCACGCCACCACCAAGCCCCACCATTAAGTCCATCGTCGTCTCGCCGGCGTCGAACAGCATCGTCAAAGGTGACAGCGTTCGCCTAACGCCTACCGCCTACAACTCCAGCGGTCAACCGGTAGCCGCGTCGTTCACCTGGTCAGTCCCATCAGGCAGCTCGTTCGCTTCGGTTTCGCCGACTGGTTGGGTAAAGGCCCTCAACGCAGGAACCGCCACCGTGCGCGCCTCGTCCGCCGGCATCAGCGGCAACGCGACGGTGACTGTCACGGCACCGACCAACCCGCCTCCGCCTCCCACGAACCCGCCGCCAACAACTCCGCCACCGGCCGGCTCGGTTCCTTCAATTCCGCCTACGTTGCCAACCAGCTCCGTGAATACCAGCTGGCGCGCTCCAACGGGACGCACAATCACGGTCAACGCTGGCGACAATCTCCAGAACGCACTCAACTCGGCGCAGCGCGGCGACGAAGTCGTCATCGCCGCAGGTGCGACGTTCACTGGCAGCTTCGTTCTGCCGGCGAAAACTGGCACGTCCGCGAACGGTTGGATCACAGTCCGAACGTCGGCGCTCAATTCGCTCCCACCCCTCGGCACGCGCGTGAATCCGGCGATCCACGCTTCGGCGATGCCCAAGCTCATCGCCAACAGCGTCGCCGAAGCGCTACGTACGCAGCACGGCGCGAGTGGTTGGCGCATCGTGGGCATCGAGGTCACCGTCGTCTCCAACCTCACCTGGGTGCATAACGGGCTCGTGTTGTTAGGCGATGGCTCCACGAACCAACGGCAGCTCTCGCAGGTCGCTTCCGATCTGATCCTCGATCGAGTCTACATCCACGGCCAGCCGAACGTGAGCTTGAAGCGCTGCGTCGCTCTCAACTCCTCGCGCACCGCGATCATCGAGTCGGCGCTGCTCGAGTGTCACGGTCGCGGATTTGATTCTCAGGCGATCCTCGGCTGGAACGGCCCAGGCCCGTATCTGATCGAAAACAACAAGCTCGAGGGTGCCGGTGAAGTGATCATGTTCGGCGGTGTCGATCCGGCGATTCAGAACCTCGTGCCGAGCGACATCACGATACGTCGCAACTACCTCTATCGCCCGATGTCGTGGAAGGGACAGTGGACCGTGAAGAATCTCTTCGAACTGAAGAACGCTCAGCGCGTTCTCGTCGAAGGGAATGTCATGGAAAACAACTGGGTGGACGGTCAGGTTGGCTTTGCGGTCGTGCTTGGGTCCGCCGACACCGGTTATTCCTGGTGCGTCGTACAGGATGTGATGATGCGCTACAACCACATCCATAATTCGGCGGGCGCTTTCAATCTCTTCGAGCACTACGGCAACGCGATCAGCATGAAGCGCATCGCCGTGCACCACAACCTCGTGACAAACATTGGAGCTTCGGGCCTGGGCACGAACGGGCGCATGTTCCAAGTGACCGACGGCGTCAACGACGTCTGGCTCGAGCACAACACCGGCTTTGCGCCGACGACCTACATGACGCTCGGGGCGTACAACAAATCGAAGCAGCGCTTCACCTATCGCAACAACATCGGCGGCGGCTCGCTGTACAACCTGCACAGCCCCGAAGGCATGGGTCAGGCGGCCCTGACGAAGCACCTAACGACGCCCTACGTCTTCGCCGGCAACGTCATTGTTGGTTCGAGCACGTTGATGCCGGCGTCCAACGCCTACGCCCCGTCGCAGGCGGCGGTCGGCTTTGTGAATCCGACCGGTATGGGCGGAATCTGGAGCCTGCTGGGCCTTAGCCCGTACCTGAACGTCGGCATGGGCGGGGCGGTTCCGGGGGTGAACTGGACGGCCTTTGTGAGCCAAACGGCGAACGTGCGCTCGTAGCTCTGGCACACGTTCTGAGACAAAAGCGGGGTAGTCTCGTCTGAGACTACCCCGCATTCTTTATCTCTTCATGCCTAAGGCGAATCCCGGGCTGGTCCCGAACGAACCCGCGCGGCCATCAAGCCGCGCCGGGGCCCAAATCCGGGTTTTTGGTGCCGTCTAGCATGCGCACCCGGATGGCGGCGCGCTGGCATGGGCGTCTACGCGAATACCCGGCAATTGCAGCCGCCGAGAGTTGGGGGCGGCTGTTGTACGCAGCCAGCGGTCTGTCGTCTGAACAACGCCGCGTCGAGCAGGCGCTTATTGCCTGTCGGCGGGCAACCAGCCCGGCCGCCCAGGCCACCCTGAAGCGCTTCATTGCGCCGTATTTCGGCGGGTCAAAACGGGACTTCTGCCGCGACAACAAGATCGGCTGGCAACGCTATTACCGGGACTTTGACCTGGCGTCGCCGGAGCTGACGTCGAGCCTCCTGCTCAAGGCGCCGGG
>JBFMFA010000411.1:0-4036 GCA_040753195.1 Gemmatimonadota bacterium
AGCTTTCTTTTTTGCGCCGCCCGCCTTCGCAGGTTTTTTCGCCGCGACCTTTTTGGTCGGTGCGGCCTTCTTCGCTGCTGGAGCAGGCGCGGACTTTTTGGCGACGGGCGCGCTCGCGGCTGCGGCTGCCACCGCACCCGCTGCTGGCGCAGCCGAAGAGGGGGCTGGCGGACCCGACGGTGCCGGTTTGCGGCCACGGCGCGGTGCTTCGTCGGCGAAAAGATCGACCTCTTCGTCGCCGATCTCTTCGTCCTCGCCTAGTTCACGGTCGCTCGGCGCTTCTTCGTCTTCATCGAGAGAGGCGTCTTCGGGTTCATCCCACAAATCCGAATCCGGTTTGGCCGATGACCAACTGTCCTCTTCGTCTTCATCGTCATCGTACGTTCGGCCGTACCCGAGATCTTCCATCTCGTCGTCGTCACCGAATCGCAGCGTCGCATCATCAAGATCGCGACGTGGCATGGATGTCCTCCTGGAGCGCTGGCGGCTGTATGTGTTGAGCTTCGAAGTGTCGGAGATCACACCGCGCGAACTGGGTCGCGGTAGAGCGAATCCCTAGTAAGGCAGGATGCGCGCAACGTCAAGTACAGCGTGCTGCTGGTTACGGACCGAGGCCGAGTATGTGGCTTTCGCGCACCGCGCGCAAAAGTGTGTGGAAGAGTTCCGGATCCAGGAGACCACCTGCGTGAGCGGTGAGATAGTCCAGCGCATCAGCCGTTTTCATCGCGGGACGAAAGGGACGCGGCGAGATCAGCGCGACGAACGTCTCCGCGGCGCAGAGGATGCGGCCGCCAAGCGGGATTTGATCACCGATCAAGCGTCGCGGATAGCCACTCCCGTCCCAGTGCTCGTGATGCGAGTGCACGAACTCACTGACTTCGGGATGGAAGCCTAACGGCGCAATCAAATCCACGCCGATCCGGACGTGCTGCCGGATGCGATTGAATTCTTCGGGTCCGAGTGCGCCAGGTCGTGAAATCAGTTCAGGCGAGACAGCGATCATCCCGAGATCACGGATGGCGGCAGCATGCTTGATGTTGTCCACGGTGGCTGCGGGAAGCGTGAGATCGGTGGCAAGGACCGAAGCGACGGTGGACACGCGCGCGGAGTTATTGGCAAGGAAACCGAATGAGTCCTCGTACATCGCGCTAATGCGTGCCAGTGACTCGGCCATCGCGTGAGTGAGCGAGTCGCGTTCGCGGCTAAGGGCTTCGGTTTCTTTGGCGACTTCGCGCTCAATGAAAGATTCGAGCTGACGGCGTTCGCGAGACAGCGCGCGACGCGCCAAAGCACGCTCGATGGCTTGCTCGAGTTCGTCGAGCGGAACGGGCTTCGTTAGGTAATCCATGGCGCCGTGCTCGTATGCGGCGCTCTTCACTGCCTCGTCGGGGTAGCCCGTGAGGAGGATGACGGCGAGATCGGGATCGTGTGCGAGGCCGGCGTCGATGAGTTGGACGCCGTAGGCATCGGGAAGGCGCACGTCCGAGAGCAGAAGCGCATACTGTTGCGAGCGCAATTCGCGCAGGGCGGCGCCACCGTCGGCAGCAGCGTGCACGACGTAACCGCGCGACCGGAGGAAGCGTGAGAGGATTTCACGCATCGCCGGCTCGTCGTCGACGATCAGAATCCGTCGACGGTCAGGCTCGCCCAGGAGGCGGTCGGCGTGTGGTGATCCGCTTGCTCCTGGCTGTGCCATGAACTCCTGCGGTGTCGCGTTAGGTGCCGACGAACTCGACCTGTACTGTGTGCGGTATGATCCCGCGTTCCTCACCGCGCCGCAAGAAGAGGGAGATCGCTTCGCGTCCGCGCTGGCCGTAGTCGAGGGTCCAGTCATTCACGTACATGCCGACGAAGGTGTCGGCTTTCGAACGGTCCAGGCCGCGCGCATAGCGCATCGCGTGATCGAGGGCGCGCTCACGATGGGCGAGTGAATGGGCGATGCTTTGGTGCAGATGCCGCGAGATTTTGGCGATCAATTGCGGGCCGAGGTCCTTGCGCACGACGTTGCCGCCGAGTGGGAGTGGGTAGCCAGTCTCCTCGAACCACCATGCACCGAGGTCTACGATGAGGTGAAGACCGCGATCTTTGTATGTGAGCTGGCCTTCGTGGATGAGAAGTCCGAGGTCCACATCGCCGCGAACGACGGCGTCTTCGATCTCATCGAACGGAACGACGACGGGCTCGAAGTCTGGTTCATATAGACGCAGCGCGAGATAGGCGCTGGTCAATTTTCCAGGAATGGCGACTCGCGCGCCGCGCACGTTAGCGCGCGACAAGGGCTCTCGAGCGACGACGCGCGGACCGTATCGATCACCCATCGATGCGCCGTGCGGCAGCAAAGCGTAGCGATCCGTGAGATATGCGTACGCATGGATGGAGACCGCGGTGACATCGAGCTCGCCGCGTAGCGCACGCTGATTGAGTGTCTCGATGTCCTGCAGCTCGTGCACGTATTGCAGGCCCTCGGTATCGACGAGCCCCTCGGCGAGCGCGTAGAACATGAACGCGTCGTCGGAGTCGGGGCTATGCGAGACGCGGATGATGGTGGGTGTTGCCGACGCAAGCATACGTGCCTAACGCTGGGGTCGGGCGCCGGTGAGAGCGGCGCGGATGTCGGCATCGTGCAGCTGGTACTCTTCGAGACCCTTGGCGCGTTCGCTCGTCTCGGCTGCGGCGACGCGCGCGAGGAGACGCGATGCGGCGGCGGCGTTACCCTGCTTTTCGGCGGTGCGTGCGGCCAGGATCAAGCCTAACAAGTGCTGCGGATTGGACTTGAGGATGGTATCCGCCTGGGCTTGCGCGATGTCGAGCTCACCCGCTGCAGCGGCGACGCGGCCGAGGTCGTAGCGCAAGTGGTTGTCGAGCGGCGCCAAGGACTGGAACGTCGGAATGGCCATCGAGGCGAAGAGCATGACGCTGTCCGTCTTTCCTTCTTCATCGAGACGCATGACCCGATCGAAGAGTCGGGAGGCGCGCTCGCGTGGCGTCATTTGCGAGATATCCGGAGCGCGAGACCCGGCCGCTCCTTCCGATGTGAAATCCATCGACTGGCCGGCGACGGGCGCCGCCGAGCTGTTTTTGTTGATCTGATAAACAACCATGGCGAGGAGCGCAACGACTGCCACGGCGCCGATCAACCACGGGATACGACTCGCGGGGGCGTTAGCGGGAGGAATGAACAGCGAGGGGGCAGCGACCGAGCTTCCACAATTCTGGCAGAAGCGGGCTCCGGCACCGAGGGCGGTGTTGCATCGCGAGCACGTCATCGCGACGCGGGTGGCGCCGCAGTTGGAGCAGAAGCGGCCATCGGGGCCGTCGATTTTACAGGATGGGCAGACGGGCATGGGACAAGACTAATAGTTGCCGGTTGCTAGTTGCTAGTTGCTAGCAAGGGTCGGCATTGCCACAACCCTCTAACACCAGGCGACTATCAGCCGTCAACTAGTATCTCAGTAGGTAGTTGTCGATTTCCCACGCGCTGACCTGAGTGATGTACTCGTTCCATTCCTGACGCTTCGCGGCGAGGAAGTGCTTGGCGACATGATCGCCTAACGCGGCCTTCACGACATCATTCTTTTCCAGCTCGTCGCACGCTTCATTGAGGTCGTGCGGCAGGTCGTCGATGCGCAGGCGTCGCTTCTCGCGATACGACATCTCGAAGATGTTCGTGTCGACCGGCTCTCTCCAATCGGCCTGCGTTTCGATCCCGTCGAGGCCTGCGGCGAGCATGACAGCGAGCGCGAGATACGGGTTTGCCGAAGGATCCGGCATGCGGACTTCGATGCGTGTGCCGCGACCGCGCCGTTCGGGCACGCGCACGAGCGGCGATCGGTTGTGCATCGACCACGCGACGTTGACGGGGGCTTCATAGCCCGGGACGAGTCGCTTGAAGGAATTCACCAGCGGATTCGTGATCGCGCAGAAACCGCGCGCATGCTGCAGCAGACCGCCGATGTAATGCAGCGCCGTCTTGGACAACTCCCACTGCGCGGCCTTGTCCCAGAAGGCGTTGTCGCCGTTGCGCCAGAGCGATTGA
>JBFMFA010000412.1:0-4030 GCA_040753195.1 Gemmatimonadota bacterium
ATGCGAGAAATTCTCGTACAAGTCCGGGTACATCTCCGGCTGCAGGATCGTATGAAGGACGGAGAGCTTCGACTCCTCCTTCGTCTTGAACGACGCCGGATCGTCCAGCACTTCGCCGTCGCGGTTGCCGAGGATGTTCGTCGAGTACCACCCGGCGAGCCCGAGCATGCGCGCCTTGAGCCCCGGCGCAATGACGGTCTTCATCCACGTCTGACCCGTCTTGAAGTCCTTCCCGGAAACCGGCACGCCGCGGTCATTGGCCAGATGCAGCAGCGCCGGCGTATCCACCGTTAGGTTCGGTGCGCCGTTGGCAAACGGAACACTCTCCATGATGGACGCCCAGGCGTACAACATCGACGGCGCGATCTCGTCGTGGCTCTCGTCCATCGCTTTTTCGAACGCCGCCAGCGACGCATGCACCTGGCCCGGCCTGATGTACGCCTCCGTCGACGCGCACCACACCATGACCAGCCGATCCGCGCCGCTGCGCTGCTTGAAATCGCGGATATCCTGGCGCAGCTGCTCGGCGAGATCGCGCTTGGTTTTCCCTTTCTTGACGTTCGTGGTGTTCGTTAGGCGCGTGACGTACTTCGAGTCAAAAACGGCCGGCATCGGCCGGATGCCTTTCAGAAATTCCGCGATCGGCGCCAGATCGCGTTCTTCGAGGACGCCGGACTTGGTCGCCGCAGTAAACGCGTCGTCCGGAATCGGATCCCACGCGCCGAAGACGAGGTCGTCCAGACTCGCGAGCGGGACCAGCTCGCGGATCAGCGGCGAGCGTTTGTCGGTGCGTTTGCCTAACCGGATCGTCGCCATTTGCGACAGCGAACCGATCGGCTTCGCCAGTCCGCGGCGGATGCTTTCAACGCCAGCGATGAACGTCGTCGCCACCGCGCCGAGACCTGGCGTGAGAATGCCGAGTTTTCCCTGAGCCGGTTGGATCGTGGCGCGAGGGCGTCCCCCCGGCGTTTCAGACTTGTCGGGCACTAACGGTTTCTCCTGATCGACTTAACGCGGCTGCCCAGTGCTGTAGGAAGCGGGTTCGGGAAGATCGCCGCGAAGAACATGTTCGGGGGTAGGACGTACAGCGCGTTCGATATGCGCTGCAGTTCGTGGAAGCGGCCGCTCGTCGCTGGTCGCGCGATAGACGTGCACAATACGCTGAATCGCCGTCCACCAGGCCGTGACTGACAGCAACACACAGATCGCAATGAGCACCCAGCCGTTCAACATCAGGCCGAAGAAGGCCTGCGGTGCCGCCAGCAGCACGATACGCTCCGGACGCTGCAACATCCCCACGTTCTTCAGCTCGATGCCTAACGCCTCGGCACGAGCGCGCGTGTACGAGGTGAGAAACGTGCCGATGATGCCTAACAAAAGCACGCCAACCATCGGCGTGCCCATCGCCTGCGGAATCGAGTGGTGGACGTCGTTGCGCGCGAAGAAGACCGTCAAACCGCCAAAGACTGCCCCGTCCGCGACGCGGTCGAGCGTGGAATCGTAGAACGCCCCGAACGTGGTGGAGCGCCCGGTGCCGCGTGCCACGGTGCCGTCGAGGACATCAAATAGGGCGGTCAGTCCCAAGAACCAGCCCGCGATGCTAATGTGGCCAGTCGCGAAAATGACGCCTGCGGTCATCGTGCAGAGCGTCCCAATCGTCGTAATGGTGTTCGGGTTCACTCGCTTGCGAACGAGATAATCCCCGATCGGAGCGATGAGGCGCAGGTATCCGCGTTGAATCCAATCCCAAAGCAGCTTCATCGCGTTCGGCTATTTACCTCGACGAATCCATTGGATGGCGTATGTGCCGGTGGGACAGAAGCGAGCGCAACCGTCGCACTTCACCGGCAGTGTTGGGCGGGCAACACCTGCGCTGGACTAGCGCCACTGGACTGCGGCAAAGCGCCTGAAACTACGTCAGTTATGATGTGACAACAACCCTGCGCTATGGGACGCGCCATTCGTAGCCGTCGCGCAGTTCAACGCCCTCGCGCATGTACGTGCGCGAGCCATCGCTGGTCACCGCGCGCAGCTTGATCATCGTCCCCGGAGCGATGTTGCGGACTGAGAGCGTGGACGTGGCGTTGGCACCGACTTGCGAAAGAAAAACCTCCGCTTCGGTACCTGTGACGTATACATTCACCGGCTGCGCCAAGCTGTTGACAACTCGAATGGAGACCGCTGTCGGCGCGGGTGGGTTTTGCACGACGATGGAGCGTCCGCCGCAACCAAGCGTAAAAGCGAGGGCCGCGACCAGAAAAGTTCGCATGACTCTCATCCCAGGTTAGGAGTCCAAGAAGTATATGGACCGCGCCCGTTCCTATTGCCAAGCGCCACCCCTGCAGCGCTCCACCGCGCGCGCGGCAGTGACGTTCTTCGCGATTGCCAGCGCCTGCGGCACGGGTCGCGCCCAGCCGACCCTCACTCCAGTTGCAAACGTCGCACCGGCGGCCATTTCTGAAAAGGTCAGCACGGTATTGAACCGCGCGCTGAGAGACTCCGCGTTCCCTGGTGCGATCGCGGTAGTCGGGAACCGACGAGGTATCCTCATCGAACAGGCGGTGGGGCAGCTCGATCGGTCCGATCCAACGCCGCCTGACTCGCGCACACTGTGGGACATGGCGTCGCTCACCAAGGTGGTCGCCCTTACGTCGGTTTTGATGACACTGGTGGACGAGAAGCGGCTCTCCCTGGACGCACCGGTTCAGCGCTACATCCCCGAGTTCACCGGCAAATGGAAAAACCGCGTGACCGTTAGGCACCTGCTCACGCATTCGGGCGGCCTTGCCGCGTGGCGCCCTCTCTACAAAGAGGCCAGCTCCCCGGCGGATGCACTGGCACTGGCCATTGCCACGCCACTGGACACGCTGCCTGGCGTGCGCATGGTGTATAGCGATCTCGGCGCCATCATCCTCGGAGAAATCGCGCGCCGCATAACGAAGAAACCGCTGGAGCATCTGGCGGCTGAACGCGTGTTCACCCCGCTCGGAATGAGCGAGACGTTCTATCGCCCGGACACGAGTTTGCGCTGGCGGACAGCGCCGACGGAGATCGACCCCTGGCGCCAGCGACACCTGCGCGCCGAGGTGCACGACGAAAACGCGTTCGCGCTCGGAGGCGTCTCCGGTCACGCCGGCTTATTCAGCACCGCAGCCGACCTCGCCCGACTGGCGCAGGCGTATTTGAACGGAGGGGAGCTGAACGGTCGCCGCGTCTGGTCGGGCAAGACGATCAGCCTTTTCACGCGCGCGCAGAATCTCGAGATCTCCCACCGTGCCCTTGGATGGGAGACGGCGAATGGCGCCAACTCTGGCGGTCACTACATGTCGCCAAGTGCGTTTGGGCATACCGGATTCACGGGAACGTCGATCTGGATCGATCCAGAGAATGACGTCTTCGTGATCCTGCTGTCGAATCGTGTGAACCCGACGCGGGAGAATCGTCGAATAGCGAGTGTGAGGACCGCACTGGCGGATAGTGTGATGACGCTGCTGGGGCGCCCGCTGGCAGCCCCGTCGGTCCGTTAAATCCTTACCGGGCGGGAACTAAAGCGTTCTTGAAGCGAATTACTTTGGTATCTAGGTTTGTACTCAGGCGCCGGTCGGCGCCGCCGGCTTTTCGAGGAGGAGTTTCGTGAGCACAACACAGCAGCCTGACCTGATGATCGCAGTGTCGTCCAACGCCGCGGCAGAGGTCAAGAAATTCATGGCCGCCGAAGGCGTGACGCCGGAAGTGGGCGGGCTGCGCGTGAGCGTACAGCCTGGGGGATGCAGCGGGTTCAAATACGGGCTGCTGATCGAAGACGCGCCGGCTGAAGACGATTTTGTGCTGTCGCAGGAAGGCGTCCAGCTTTTCGTCGACCCGTTCTCGGCGCAGTATCTCAACGGTGTGTCGATCGACTATGTGTCGTCGATGCAAGGGTCAGGCTTCACGTTCAAGAACCCCAACGCGACGGGCGGCTGCGGCTGCGGTAGCTCGTTCAATGCCTAACGCCTAACGGAAGGCACTTTGCGCGGTTCGGAATCGCCAA
>JBFMFA010000413.1:0-4022 GCA_040753195.1 Gemmatimonadota bacterium
AGTTTTGAGCACTTACCGGCCATGATTCGCGAACCATAGGAGCAGCTGCGCTAGCCGAGGCGTCGTGACGACAGCGAACGAAAACGCGGTAGCCATCGAGCGTCTCGCACTCCCCGCGAGCGAGGCCGATCTACGCAGACTCGCGGACCTGCTGATGGACGCCGTGATGTCGGGAGCCGCTGTGAGTTTCATGGATAGCCTAACGAATGAGCGCGCGATGGCCTGGTGGCGCGACACGACGACAAACGCATCGTCGCGCGCGATCTTTCTCGTGGCACGGGATGCCGAGGGGATTGTGGCGAGTGTGCAGGTGCACCCCGCGTGGGCGCCTAACCAGCCGGATCGCGGTGACCTTGTCAAACTATTAGTGCATCGGCGTGCCCGCGGCTCCGGACTGGGAACAGCCCTGATGCGGAAGATCGAGGAAGAGGCTCGTCGATCCGGGTATCGTTTGCTGACGCTCGACGTGAAGGCAGGCTCGGTGGCCGAGGAGTTGTACAGGAAAGTCGGTTGGACGTACGTTGGGACCATCCCACGCTATGCGTACGATCCGGACGGTACGCCGCATGGCGCGTCGATCTACTACCGCGAGCTGACGTAGGCGACCTTACTCCGCGCGCAACGCGTTCATCGGATCGACGCGCGATGCGCGCACGCCGGGAATGCAGCTCGCCGTGAGCGCAGCGACCAACAAAAACGCGGCAGCGCCGGCGAGTACGACTGGGTCGCGGGCCGATGTTTCGAAGAGCAACGCAGTGACGAATTTGCCGACCAGAGTAGCGATGAGCAGGCCGGCCGCGATCCCCAACGCCACAGGCAGCACTCCTCGCACCATGGTGATATGGATGAGATGCGCACTGCTGGCGCCTAACGCGCGCCTCACGCCGTACTCCTGCCGGCGTTGTGCGAGATTGAAGACGACAACGCTGTACAATCCGACCACAGCGAGAACCAGGGCCAGCGCGCCGAAGATACTGAACATCGTCGCTCCGAGCGTCCATGCGCGCGTGTGCCGTGAAAACTGCTCACTCAGCGGCCGCACGTGCGCAAATGGTACCCGAGCATCGGTGCCCTGGATCTCCTGCCTAACAGCCTCCACGAGCGTCGCGGGCCGCGGGCCCGTGCGCACCAGGAGCGTGTAACCGAACGAGGAGATCGTGCGGTCCGTCTCGTGTGCCGGAACCTGCGGCAGCGGCCTGTAGATCTGTGGGATTCGGTCTTCCACGAGTTGTTGGCGTCGGGCATTCGTCACGACACCGACGATGACTGCGCAAGGCACAGTGTCAGCGTTCACCTGAACGCATTGGCCCAGCGCGTCCCCGTTAGGCCAGTACTGGGCCACGGCCGTCTCGTTGACGATTGCCACGCGCATACTGCCGTCGATGTCGCGCTCATCGAACTCGCGCCCACGCCGCAATTGAATCCCCATCACCTTGAAGTACTCCGGCGTGATCGCGTACTGGCTGAAACTCTGTGTGCCAGGTTGCGCCAGTTCGCGCCCGGAGGCGAAAACACGAGCCTCCCATCCCAGACCAAACGAGTGGGCAATCGATACTGCCACGCCGGTGACACCAGGGACCGCGCGCACGCGATCGGCGAACCGGAGATGCATGTCCTTCGCGTCAGCATTGCTCAAACCGGCGCTGCGATGTTCGATGCTGGCGATCATCACGCGATCGATATCGACACCCAGCGGCAGCGCCGCAACACGTTGCAGGCTGCGTACGAAAAGACCGGCACCGACCAGCAGTATGAGAGCAAGCCCGGCCTGCAACCCAAGCAGAATGGAGCGCGTCGTCGATCGCGCACCGCCGCCTTCGCGCACGCCAGTTTTGAGCGAGTTGGTTATGTCCGGCTTGCTCGCCTGCAACACCGGGAGGAGTGCTGCCGCCAGCCCGGTCGCGAGCGCCACCGTCGCCGTGAACCAGAGGACGCGGGCGTCGATGGCGCTGCCGCTCCACGCGGCATCGGCGAGTAGCAGACGGCGCACAAACCCGGAGCCCAGGTATACCAGAAGGAGCGCGCCTAACGCGCCAAGACCGGCGAGCAAGACACCTTCGGCGAGCATCTGCCCGACGAGTCGCCGTCGGCTGATGCCTAATGCAAGCCTAACGGCGATCTCCCGACGCCTGTTCAAGGCGCGCACGAGCAGCAGATTGGCCACGTTGGAGCACGCGAGGAGGAGCACGAGCAGCGAGACGCCGCCAAGTAGCTGCGAGACGCGCAACTCTCTGGAGCTGGAAGAGACGCCGAACACGCTCGGAGATTCCCCCGGAATCACGGAACTGAACACGACTTCCTGCGAATCCACGTTCCAGCGGCGGGCCACAGGAATCTCGGCGACACGTGCGGCTTCGCCCGCGCGAAAGACTGCCGTTGCGCGCGCCAACGCTTGCGGGACATTTGCGCTCGGCCGCAGCCGGGCGTAGATGTTCAGCCACTGTGAGTTGCGCGTTGTGGCCCAATCCGCGCCTTTCGCGAAACGCAGGCCATCGGCTGCGGCGATCGGAATCCAGACGTCGATGTCACTGAGCTCAGCACCTGTGAATCCCGGCGGGGCTACTCCCAAGACGGTGTAGCTATCCGCTCCAAGATCCAAAACCTCGCCGAGCGCGTCGCGACGACCTCCGAAGCGGCGCTGCCAGAATCCGTAGCCGATGACGGCCAGCTTTTGCGGGTTGCGTTCTCCGGCCTCGTCCTCCTGAAAGAAGCGGCCGAGGTGCGGTCGCACGCCGAGCGTCGAGAAAAAACTCGGCGTCACTTGTGCGCCTGCAATTCGCGTCGCACTCGCGCCGCGCCCGAGCGGATAGTAGGCACGCGTCGTGACCAGTGACGGCGTGGACACGGCCACGTTGGAAAACTCGTCGATTTGTTCGAGCAGGTCTTTGTAGAAACGGTACGGGTGCGACGTTTGGGCGCGTTCACTCCCCAGACGGCGGGTGTGGATCTGCACGACGTGCTCCGGATCGGCAATGTGCGCCGGGGGACGGAAGAGCAAGCGATCGAGGATCCCGAACATCGCGGCATTCGCACCGATGCCAAGAGCCAGCGTAGTGGCGACCGTAGCTGTAAAACCGGGTCGTGATGCCAGGCCGCGAATCGTTAGGCGCACCGCCCGTGTCACCTCGAGCACCATCCCTCCCAGAGAGTGTTGAGGGGCTTTGTGCATACGGCGACGCGCGCGACTCACAGCGCGCGTGGCGGCAAGGCTCACCGCGCTGACCACGCGCGATGCGTGCGCGGCTGCGTGCTCCAGCTCTTCGGCGAATGACGCGGCGCTGTCGGGCCGATGCTCGCGCGGCAGGGCCATCGCGCGTTCGAGCACCGACGCCACCGACGCCGGAATCTCCGGCGCGAAGTCGCGCAGTGGCGGCGCGGGGACGATGAAGCGCGTGGCGACGATCTGCTGCGTGCTAGTCCCGCCGAACGGCGTGCGACCGGCCAGCATCTCGTACACCATGCAGCCGAGGCTGTAGACGTCCGACCGCGCATCCAGGTCGGGATCGCCGGACGCTTGCTCAGGACTCACATAAGCCGGCGTCCCAGCGGAGAGGTCCAGTTCTTTGCGCAACGGCCAGTCGCCGATCTCACTATGCAGCTTGCGTGCGATGCCGAAGTCCATGACCCATGCGTGGTCACCGTTTATCAGCACGTTTTCCGGCTTGACGTCGCAATGCAGAATTCGCTCGCCGTGCGCGTGATGCAGCGCGTCCGCGATACCCCGCGTTAGGCGAAGTACCCGCGGCAGGTCAAGTCGCACGTCTCTGCGCAAGCGTTCGCGCAGCGACCCGCTCCGGACCAACGGCATCACGTAGAACGGATGCCCGGCGGCGTCGCCCGAGTCGAAGAGCGGCAGGATGTTTTGATGCTGTAGCTGCGCGATCGTGGAGATCTCGCGGTGGAACTGATTGAGGCCGATGCCGCTCACCGCCTCCGGCGAGATGACCTTGACGGCCACCACGCGGCCATGCCTAACGTCGCGCGCGAGGTACACGGCGCCCATCCCGCCCTGGCCCAGCTCC
>JBFMFA010000414.1:0-4013 GCA_040753195.1 Gemmatimonadota bacterium
GCACCTGCGATCTGGGGGCGGATGGGGCCTGGTGGCTTCCATCGTCTTCAAAACGATTGTGACCCGACCACGTCGGGTCGGGTGGGTTCGATTCCCACACGCTCCCGCCATCGGCGTCCCCATGGCGCGCGCGTGCCTAACGATAGTCCTGCTGCTCGGCGCCGGCTCCCTCCAGGCACAACGCACCGACACGCTGCGCACCACACGCGACACCACGCGAGCCGCTGCTCCCATGGTTGGAACACGGGTCGGCGCCCCCCGTCAGCGCGTAGCACCTCAGCCACCCATCTCTCCGCGACGGGCCTTTTTGTACTCGCTCGCCTTGCCCGGTTTGGGTCAGTCGGCGCTGCGTCGCCCGACAGCCGGAGCCTTTTACTTCGGCCTTGAAGCGCTTTCCATAGCCATGGCCATCAAGTCGCACTACGACTTGCGCCTCGCCAAAGACCGTCGCGGCGACAGTGTTGTGCTGCGTTATGCGCTCGATCCACAAACTGGTCAGCCGGTGATCGACGCGACAACCGGACAGCCGAAGGTCGCGGAGTTTGCGCGCAACCGATACACCGCAGAAATGGTGCGCGCCCGCCGAACACACTTCGAGGACTGGATCGCGTTCCTGATCTTCAACCACCTCTTTTCCGGTGCCGACGCGTTCGTCTCCGCGCAGCTCTGGGATCTCCCCACCGAGGTGGGTGTGCAACCGGCGCCTGGCGGCGCTGCGCTTGCTTTTCGCGTTAGGTTCTGACGACTACCTCGCGACGTTGTTCGCGTAGCGTCACGGACCCGCTGCTCGTCCAACGCAGCAGCTCGATGCGGTCTGGCTCGACTCGCAAATACGTAGGATCGACCAACCACTCGCCGGCATTGGCGTACACGCCATGACCAGCCGCGCGCTCCAACGTAGCGACGTGAGAGTGCCCGAAGATCACCAGCTCGAGTGCGGGATCCTTCTCCAGCACTTTCATTGCGACGTCTCGCAGGCCGGCTCCCTCGTCAGGCGCGCGATACGTGCGGCTGGCATGAGCGCTCCCTCGCGCGAGCGACGTTCCCCAGTCCGGGTGTAAAAGTCGAAAGGCGCGTATCGCCCAGCCATTCCGCAACACACGCCGCAGCACGCGATATCCCCGATCCTCGGCGCCGCGCAGTCCGTCGCCGTGTTCCACGTGCGCGCTCCAACCGGCCAGCATCCCGCGCCACGCCCCCTCCATATAATGGATGCCAGCGTCTCGTACGATCTCCGATCCCCAGCAGTCGTGATTCCCCGCGATCCACAACACGGGCGTCCCATTGCGCACAAGGCTCGAGAGTGCCGCAACGACCCGGTACCCTGAGCGCGGAAGGACGTGGCGCCACTCGAACCAGAATTCAAAAAGATCCCCATTCACGACGACAGAGCCGGCTCGCCCACGCAGCGACTCCACGAACTGAAGCACGCGAAGCTCAACATCGCTCGCGATGGCTGCCGCTCCGATATGTGCGTCCGAGAAGACGTAGCACGGTGACGCCAGTACGGTCGGCGTCAACGCGCGGCTCGGCAGGGGACCATGCGCTCAGTCTAGTGGCGGCCGCGTCACTTTACAAACGCTCATCGCGACGGCATCAATCGCGTCATGCCCGAACTCCCTCATGTCGACATTGAACTGCGTGTGCGCTACGGCGAAACGGATCAGATGGGCGTCGTGTATCATGCGGAGTACCTCGTCTGGTGCGAGATGGGGCGTACCGAGTACATCCGCCAACTCGGCACATCCTACGCTGATCTCGAGCGCTCAGGTACTCGTCTTGTGGTGGCAGAAGCTTCCCTGAGATATCACGCGCCCGCTCGTTATGACGAGATTCTGCGAGTCGAGACGACATTGAGCGCGGTTCGCTCCCGCGCCCTAACGTTTGATTACCTCATCTGTCACGCCGAGTCAGGGAGGCGCCTTGTGACCGCTCGCACGCTGCTGGTGGCACTCGACAACGATGGAAAGACGGTCCCTCTCACGTCTAATGTGCGCCGCATGCTCGATCGGGCTCCCATCCCCTTGCGCGACGTGCCAGCCGTCATCAGATGAAGCGAGGTTCGGCGGCGTTGCTCGTTATGCTTCTCCTCGCGTCGGGGTGCCGCGGAACTGCGCCCACGGTTGGTGCCCTGTCGGGTGTGCCAGCATCGGTGGCGATACCGAGAACGCAGCTCCCCGCCGGCAACCAGACGACAGTTTTTCGCTGGGACTTCCGGGACCGCATCTTTGGAGCGAAAGGTGACGGTGTCGCTCGAATCGCCGGTCCGGACAGCGTCCGTTTGGACTTTTTCAGCGACGGTGGTGAGGCACTTGGCTTCGCGATCGTGATCGGTGATAGCATTTACACACCGGGCGGGGACGAAGCACGTCGTTATCTTCCACCGGTGCCTCTCCTGTGGGCCGCCTTTGGCACGCTTCGCCTGATTGGTGCTGACACTACTCTTCGCGTTGACGGCGACACCTTACGTGCTGACATTCAGAGCGACACGTTGACGTCTCCTTCCTCCCTTCCAGCCAACTTTGGGCGCGTCGCGTTCGCTGAGCGGAATCTCGTCCGGCTCGAGCGCGTAGCGAATCGTCGTCTTGAAGAGTTCGTCGAACGCAGCGACTCCGTGCGCGTTCGTTACCGGCATAACTCCGCACGGCGCTCGTTAGGCCTCACGATTCAGCGGCAATCCAGAGGAGACGCGTTTGATCCGGCGATTTGGCAGCGCTAGCGCGCTGCTCGTGATCTTCCTCTCCGGCTGTCTGTATTCCTTCGCCGGAGGCGGTTTCCCGCGCCATGTGAAAAGCGCGGCCGTGTTGCCATTCGACAATGAGACGCCCGTGGCCGAACTGCCGCGTGAGATCAATGAGGCGTTGCGTCGAGCCTTCGAGTCGCGTCTTGGGTTACGGAACGTCCCGGAGAATCGGGCCCATGCGATTGTGCGCGGCACTATCGTGAAATACGAAGCCGATATCCCCGTTGGCTTTAGCGCGGATCCCGCCCGCGCCTCCTCGGCGCGCCGGGGTCTGTCGATTTCGATCGATGTCACGGTCATCGATCAGACGTCAGGCAAGACGCTATACGAGCGTAAAGGCCTCGTTGCGCAGGGGGAATACGCGGAACGCAACGAAGTAGACGGACGCCGGCAGGCCATCGAGCGCCTGGTCAATGACATCGTCGAAGGAGCCCAATCGCAATGGTGACGGCGCGCGGAGGTCGCGGGAAGCTCGGCTGCTTGCTGCTCCTCCTTGTGCTCGCATCGGCGATCTATTTTGGCGCCGACGTGGGCGAGGTGTACTGGCGGTACTATCGCTTCAACGACGCGGTGCGGCAGGAGGCGCAATACGCCGCCACGCGCACCGATGAGGAGATCAAACTTCGGCTCATCGCACTCGCCGATTCGTTAGGTCTGCCTGACGAGGCGAGTCGTCGCCTCGATGTCCGGCGTAGCGCCAATCGGCTCGTCATTCAGACGTCGTACATTGAGCACATCGATGTGCCGCTGTACAAGCGCGACGTCCGTTTCACGCCGAACGCCGAACTGCACTTTTGATCGCGTTCGACCCCACCACCAAAGTTCTTGATCGACGGCAGGCGGTTGCCTGGCGACGTGAGCAGCCAGGACGTGTCGTTTTTACTAACGGCGTCTTCGATCTGCTGCATTCCGGTCACATCGACTTGCTGTGCGCGGCACGCGCGCGCGGCGACGCATTGGTCGTGGGCCTGAACAGCGACGCGTCTGTTAGGCGGCTCAAGGGTCCGTCGCGTCCCGTTCGCAATACCGCCGAGCGCGCGCACGTTCTCGCCGCGCTCGCGTGTGTCGATGCCGTTACGGTCTTCGATGAAGACACGCCGCGCGAGCTTATTCTGGACCTGCGCCCGGACGTTCTCGTCAAGGGAGGCGACTACACGGTGGAAACGATGGTCGGCGCGTCCGACGTGGTGAGCTGGGGAGGGGAAGCCGTGATCGTTCCTCTCACCGCGGGGCAGTCCACGACTCGCATTATTCAGCGGATGCGCGGCGG
>JBFMFA010000415.1:0-4011 GCA_040753195.1 Gemmatimonadota bacterium
CAACGCTTGCTCACCGACGAGCGCGTCCACGATCTCGAGACCGGCGGCCGGTCCAAACGCCATGGACACCGCCACCGCACGGTTCAATTGCACGATGGGCGATGGCTGCACCTGCGCGAGCGCGTCGTACAGCGCGACGATGCGGTGCCAATCGGTCTCCTCGCTCGCTCGGGCCCGTGCATGACAGGCCACGATCGCCGCCTGTAGCGCGTAAGGGCCTAGCGACGAGCCTAACAACTCCGCGCGCGCGAGCGCTGCGAGGCCGCGTCGAATGAGCAGTTGATCCCAGCGCGAGCGATCCTGTTCGAGCAGCAGAATCGGCTCCCCGGTTGGCCCCACGCGCGCCGCGCTGCGAGATGCCTGAATCTCCATGAGCGCGACCAGACCATGGACTTCGCTTTCAGTGGATGCGAGCTCGGCAAGTACACGTCCGAGACGCAACGCGTCCTCACACAACGCTGGCCGCAGCCAATCGTCACCCGCTGTGGCGGAGTACCCTTCGTTGAAGATGAGGTAGATGACTTCGAGCACTGATGCCAGACGTGCCGCACGTTCGGGTGCGCGCGGCACCTCATACGGAACGCGTGCTTCCGCCAACGTGCGTTTTGCGCGCACGATCCGTTGCGCCACGGTTGCTTCGGGGACGAGAAACGCCCGCGCAATTTCATCCGTCGTTAGGCCGCCCAACAGGCGCAGCGTGAGGGCGACGCGTGCCTCCGTGGACAGAAGCGGGTGACAGGCCGTGAAGATGAGACGCAGCAGATCGTCGCCGATGTCGTCATCAATCTGAGTGTCCAGGTCAGGCGTCGTATCCTGCTGCTCTGCCAGCTCGCGACCGATCAACTCGTGTTTGCGATCGGACATGGTGCGGTGCCGCAGCACGTCGATCGCTTTGCGCTTGGCTGTCGCCATGAGCCATGCGCCAGCGTTGTTAGGCACTCCAGACCTGGGCCATTGCTCCAGCGCCGCAACAAGCGCGTCGTGCGCCAGATCCTCGGCCACGCCGACATCGCGTACCAACCGTGCAAGACGTGCGATGAGCTTGGGAGACTCGATGCGCCAGACCGCGTCGATGGCGCGATGCGTATCAGTGTCGCTGGACATGCCCGTCGACTACCACGCGTACAGGCATCGCACTCAGACGATCGAAGAGCTTGGCATCGTCTCGAATGGGCCACCAATCGTACAGGAAAATCTCCAGCGGTCGCCACATCGCCACCCAACCGCCGATCAGCACACTCTCTCGCAAAATGCCGCCGGGATGAAAGCCAACGAACACATTCTCGAGCGCCTGGCTGAGCGCCACCGAGACGGAAAGGCACAGGAGGCCAATAAACAGACTCGTGCGACCGACGCGCAGAAGCTGGCGCAGGCGCCGTCGCGAAGCGGCCGATCGCTCCGAGAAATACGCCCGAACGGCGTCACGCAGCAGCGGCTCCGCGTCGGCGGACTCTGGCTGTTGTTCCACATGCACGACAAGGGCGAGTGGGCGCGAGCCGTGCGCCTCCCGCGCCCAGCTTACGATGAACAGTTCGACATCCGCATCGAGGTCCCGGCTTCGAAATGGGGAAGGGTCGATGGCATTGAATAGGTCCCGCAGCTCCTGGACGCGAACCTCGATCCGTTCGCAGTTCGGAGGCAAAGAGTCACGCAGTGTTCCATCAAGTTCGTTAGGCAACGTGCTCTCCGCATCCGACTAGCTGCTAGTCCATGATCTGACGGATCTCCCCTGCGCCGTCTCCCACGATCTTATAGAAGCGTCGGCTCGATTCAATGGCGTCCGCGAGGGTCGGCACCTCGATAATCGCCCAGCCTGCGACCAGCTCCTTCGATTCGGTGAAGGGGCCGTCAAGCACGGTGAGTTTGCCGTTCTCCGACTTGACGCGCGCACCGCCCATTGACACCGGCAACATGGCGCCGGTCGCTATCAGCGTTCCGGCCTTCTTTTGCTCGTCGATGAATTTTGCCATTTCGGCCATCATTTCGGGAGAAGGCGGCTTATTCGCGTTCTTCTCGTCCGGTGTCGATATCATGAAGAATTTCACAGTCAAGACCTCGTTATGGTTTCGTCCTAGTTACGTGTTGGCGTCAGCACGCGCATGATCGCGAAGTCGATCGATTTCGCTCTCTCAATTCACACGTCGAATGAGACGGCGCGAAATCGACAGCCTGCGACGACGTTCAAGTCTGCCGGCCGAGGCCGCCCGACCGGATCGCATCTCGCGTTAGGCTGTCGTGAGCCTCGACCGTGGGGCCAAAATCAGCCGCCTCATAGACTTGGCGCAACTCGATCTCCCCGTCGCCACCGAATTGCGCGTCGGGGCTGAACGGACAACGCTTCGCCCATTCGATCGCCTCTGCTCGCGATTTCACCTGGATCATCCAGAAACCGGCAATCAACTCCTTCGCCTCACTGAATGGGCCGTCAACGACGGTTGGTTTCCCCTTGGAAAACTTGATCTTCGCGCCGCTGGCGCTCGGCTGGAGTCCGGCGCCGTCGAGCAGCACGCCGGCCTTGATGAGCTCCGCGTTGTACCTGCCCATCGCCTCGAATTCGTACTCGTCGGGGATGGCGCCTGCCTCGGTGCGGGCGTCGCCTTTGATCATCATCATGAAGCGCATCTGAAAGCCGCGAGCTGTGGGCTGTGAGCCGTGAGTCGAACGCCGAGCGCTCTGCGCGCGGCTGGGTCTACATTCACGTCGAACGAAGCGGCGTCCGATCGACAGCAGCCGCTATTTGCGCTGGCTCTTCGAATCGATATCGACCGCGATGTTGCGCCAGCGGCCTTGATTGAACCTGATCACACTCAGCGCGCATCGCGTGGCGTGCCCGACAAGAATCGCGATCCAGATGTGGAGCGGTTGGAGCGTGCTCACTTGCTGGACGACGAAGCATATACCTAACGGGACGATAATTTGCGAGATGATGGAAATGTACAGCGGGCTTTTCGTATCACCCGTCCCTTGTAGTCCGCCTGTGTACGTGAGCGCGACCGCGATGAACAGGCCAGAGACGCTTAAGAGCCGCAACAGCTGAACACCGATCTCGACGACTGCGGGATCGTTCATTCCGAAGATCGCCAGCAGCTGACGCGGGAAGAACAGAAAGAAGAATCCGATGAACGCAGCGCCCGTTAGGCCGAACCGCGCCGCGATATGCACGGCCCTATCTGCTCGGTCCGGATGTTTCGCGCCGAGATTCTGGCCGGCAACTGCCGCCGCCGCACCCATCAGGCCGACGGACGTCCACGTGATGAGCGAAAAGAGCTGCGAATACGACACGGCAAAGGCCGCCTGCGCCGGCGCGCTCTGCGCGAGCGATCCGATGAACGCGAGCATCAACACGCCGCCGATATTCATCGCGATCCCCTGGATGCCGGTCGGTAGCCCGAAGCGGAAGAGCGATTTGATGATGCTCCAGTCGGGCTTGTATCCTTGCCCCCGCGGGAAGCTGACGACCCATCCACCGGACCACAGTTTCCAGAGGGCGTAGAGCGCAACGCTCCACGAAGCGATAGCGGTGCCGATCGCCGAGCCGGCGGTGCCATACGCTGGAATGGGTCCCAATCCGCGGATGAAGACGATGTTCAACACGAGGTTGAGCACCGTCATTACGATGCCGAGAATCATGGGCGTGCGCGCATCACCGGCTGAACGCAGCGCGCCGCTGAACATGAAGAAGATCAGCATGCCGCTGCTGAAAACGAACATGATGCGGAGGAAGGGAAGGGCTTCAGCCTTCACCTCCGGTGCGGCGTTGACGAAGTCGAGCAGCAGCGGCGATGCCAGGTTGCCGACCGTTGCCATGACGCCTAACGAGAGAAAGATCGCGGTCAAGAACGCCTGATAGACAACCCGATCGACTTTCTCCTCCTCTCCTGCCCCGGCGAACCGCGCAACAAGCACGCACATCCCTGTGAAGAGGGACGAAATGAAGACGAACACGACGGCGAGGATCTGCCAGCTGACGCCGATTGCCGCGTTTGCCTTGTACCCAACGAGGTGCCCGAC
>JBFMFA010000416.1:0-4010 GCA_040753195.1 Gemmatimonadota bacterium
GTCGAACCGTTTCGGCAAGCGGCTGTATCGCATCTTCTTCAAGACGTACACGGAGAAGGTATGGGGCATTCCGTGCACTGAAATCCGTGCGGAATGGGCTGCACAACGTATTCAGGGTCTTTCGCTCGCCAAGGCGATCCTGAACGCGACGGCGCTGCAGAAGCGCAGCGACAAGATCAAGACGCTGATCAACGAATTTCAATATCCGCGACTCGGTCCCGGTCAGATGTGGGAAACCGCCACCGAACGCGTCCGCGCGCTGGGCGGCCAGGTCCTCATGCAGCACGATGCGACCCGGATCGAAACGACCAATGGCGCGGTGACGGCCGTTCACGCGACGTCGCCTAACGGTGAGGTGCGCATTCCGGCGCAGCACGTCATCTCGACGATGCCGATCCGCCACCTCGTACGCGCGCTGGACCCGGCGGTGCCGCCGGCCATTCGTACTTCTGGCGAAGGGCTCAATTATCGCGATTTCCTGACCGTAGCCCTGATCCTCGATCAGGAGCATCTCTTTCCCGACAACTGGATATACATTCACACACCCGGCGTTAAGGTGGGACGCATCCAGAACTTCAATAACTGGAGCCGGGCGATGGTACCGGACGCTGGGAAGACGTGCCTGGGCCTCGAGTACTTCTGCTTTGAAGGAGATGGCCTCTGGACGATGGCGGACGCGGACCTTGTGAAGCTGGCGACGCGTGAGCTCGGCGAATTGGGCCTGGCCGACCCCACCAAGGTGGTGGACGGTGCGGTTGTGCGCATGCCGAAGGCGTATCCCGTGTACGATGCCCAATACCGCGACCATTTGAACGTCGTTAGGTCCTACATCGACAAGATCCCGAATCTGCATACGGTTGGGCGCAACGGCATGCACAAGTACAACAATCAGGATCATTCGATGCTCACGGCGATGATGACCGTCGCGAACATGCGGGGCACAGCCGCGCACGATGTGTGGGCGGTGAATACGGACTACGAGTACCACGAAGAGCAGAAGATCGACGAGCCGAGTACGACGAATGGGATTGGTGGCGGGAGTGGCGGCGGCTCGGCGACGCCACCTGCACCTCGCCGCGCGTCCGCGCCCGGAATGCGCGCGAGCGTGGGTGCGTGAGGCGTGCTTGCGAATAGGCGTCGATGCAACGTGCTGGGCGAACCCACGAGGGTACGGTCGTTGTGCGCGCGAACTGTTGCGCGCCATCGTCCACGAGGCGCCGCAGCACGAGTTCGTCTGCTTCGCGGATCGCCCGTCGCTGGATAGCTTCGCCCTCACCGCCGCGAACGTGCGGCGTGTGGAAGTTCCCCTCGGCGTATCGCCCGTTTCCGCCGCGACCGCCAACAGCTACCGCTCGCCGCAGGATATGCTGCGCCTAACGCGTGCGGTCCGGCGCGAACGGCCGCATCTGTTCTTTTCGCCGTCGGTGTACACGTACTTTCCGCTCCCCGTGGGACAGCGCGCGGTGGTCACCGTGCACGACGCGATCGCGGAACGTTTTCCTGAGCTGACGCTGCCGAGTGCCCGCGCGCGTCTTTTCTGGAGGCTGAAGGTCGGTCTCGCCGTCCGGCAGGCGCGGTTGATCCTCACCGTCTCCGAATATGCGGCGCGCGATATCGTCTCGGTGTTGCGCATCCGTCGCGACCGGATCCGTGTCGCGGTTGAGGCTCCGGCCGATGCCTACCGCCCGAGCGACCCGGCCGACGTGGCAGCGGCAGCGGAACGCGCCGGTCTGCCGCCGGGAGCGACGTATTTTACCTACGTGGGCGGCTTCAATCCGCACAAACGCGTGCGCGCCATCATCGAGGCGCTGAGCGAGTTGGCATCCTCGTTAGGCAGCGAAGCGCCGCACCTGCTGCTCGTCGGGCCTCTGTCCGAAGATGTCTTCCATAGCGAAGTCGGCGAGCTGCGCGCCCTCGTCGAGCAACACCAGCTGCAACGCCTGGTGCACTGGCTCGGTTACGTGCCCGACGAGGAGTTGCGGCACCTGCACACCGGCGCGTTGGCCGCGCTGCTCCCCTCGTCCTGCGAGGGCTTCGGCCTTCCGGCCGTGGAAGCGGCGGCGTGCGGCGCGCCCGTGATCGCCACGACCGAGAGCCCGCTCCCAGAGCTTTTGGAGGGTGGCGGTATCTTCGTGCGGCCCGGTGACGACGAGACCCTGCGTGTGGCGATGCATCTCCTCGCGCGGGATCGCGACCGCCGACGCGTTTTGGGCGAACGGGCGCTGGAACGGGCTGGTCGCCTGAGCTGGGCTGCCGCCGCGCGCAGCGCGCTGTCGGCGCTGGAAGAGGCGGCTGCGGCATGACGGCGCTGCGCTTTTGCATGCTGACCACGTTCTACCCGCCGTACGCGTTCGGGGGCGATGCGATCGGCATTCAGCGGTTGTCGCGAGCGCTCGTTAGGCGCGGCCATCACGTGACTGTGGTGCATGACGCCGATGCCTACAACGTGCTGCGTTCCGGGCCGGAGCCACACGTCCCGGCACTCGACGACGACGAAGGCGTCGAAGTCATACGCCTCAAGAGCGGATTCGGCGCTCTTTCTTCGCTCCTCACGCAGCAACTCGGCCGCCCGGTCCTCACTCGCTCGCGCATCCGCGACATTCTCGCGCGAGGGCGCTACGACGTGGTGAACTTCCACAACGTATCGCTCATCGGCGGGCCGGGGCTGTTCAGCCTCGCTCCGGAATCGATCCGCCTGTATATGGCGCACGAGCACTGGCTCGTCTGCCCGACGCACGTGCTCTGGCGCCATGGCCGCGAGCGCTGCGATGCTCGCGAGTGCCTGCGCTGTGTGCTCGCGTACAGGCGTCCGCCGCAGCTCTGGCGCTGGACGGGCTACCTCGATCGCCAGTTGCAGCACGTGGATACGGTGATCGCGATGAGCGAATTCAGCCGGCGCAAACACCTCGAGTTCGGTCTGCCATGCGATCCCGAGGTCCTCCCGTACTTCCTGCCAGATCCGGAGCCCAACGCGCGGGCCGTGCCCGGTCCGTCGCCTAACGAGCGACCCTATTTCTTTTTTGCCGGCCGCCTCGAAAAGATCAAGGGTCTGGACGACGTGATTCCGTTGATGCGCGGCTACGCTGCCGCCGATCTCGTCATCGCGGGTGACGGGGAATACGGCGCACACCTGCGCGCGCTGGCCAACGGCATCGACAATGTGAAGTTCGTGGGCCGTCTAACGCCCGAAGAGCTGCGGCGGTATTACGCCCATGCCATCGCATTGCTCGTCCCGTCGGTGTGCTTCGAAACGTTCGGCATCGTGCTCATCGAAAGCTTCCGCCAGGGCACGCCGGTCATCGCGCGCCGCCTGGGACCATTCCCGGAGATCGTCGAGGAATCGGGCGGGGGCGAGCTCTTCGAAACGCCTGACGAGTTGCACACCGCGATGCGCCGGCTGCAGGCCGATCCCGCTTTGCGTCAACGCCTCAGCGACGCCGGCTACCGGGCGTACGTCGAGCGCTGGTCCGAAAGTGCCGTCGTTCCGCGCTACCTTGATATCGTTCATCGCGCGGCGCAGCGGCGTGGCGATACACGCATTGCGTCTCAACTCGCCGTCCGGGAGGTTGCTTGAACGTTTTCATCACTGGCGGTGCAGGTTTCATCGGGTCACACCTCGCCGAGCGTCTGCTCGACCGCGGCGATCGCGTGTCTGTGCTCGATGACCTCTCCACCGGGGCGATGCACAACATCGCGCACCTCGTCGGGCGCCCGGGGTTTTCGCACCGCATCGGCTCCGCGCTCGATGCGCCGCTGGTCAGTGAGATGGTCGATCAGGCGGACGTCACGGTGCATCTCGCCGCCGCCGTCGGCGTCATGCTCATCGTCGACAAGCCCGTTCACACGATCGAAACGAATGTCCGCGCCACCGAGGTCGTGCTCAACGCAACGGCCAAGAAACGCAAGCTGACTATCATCGCGTCGACATCCGAAGTGTACGGCAAGTCCACGCGCGTGCCGTTCCGGGAAGACCACGATCTGCAATTAGGCCCGACCTCTCACTCACGTTG
>JBFMFA010000417.1:0-3989 GCA_040753195.1 Gemmatimonadota bacterium
TGTACCATAACGTCACATGACCTCCTAATACCTAAGACCTAGCGACTAAGGCCTTTGTGATCAGGTTTTCGAACGTCTTTAAGGAATATCCGCGCATCGGTTTGGCGTTGAACAACGTTTCGTTCAACATCAACAAAGGCGAATTCGTGTTTCTCACCGGGCCCAGCGGCGCCGGAAAGAGCACCATTCTCAAGCTGATCTATATGGAAGAGACGCCCACACGCGGCGAAGTGTGGGTCCATGGTACGCGAGCGAGCGCGGCCAAGCGCAAAGACATCGCCAAGCTTCGCCGTAAACTCGGCATCGTCTTCCAGGACTTTGGCCTGTTGGAAGACCGCACCGCCGAGGAGAACGTCGCCTTCGCGCTGGAAGTTGTTGGCGCTCCTGCCGCGGCAATCTCCAACAAAGTGGCGCGTTCGTTGGCGCAGGTGGGCCTAGCGAGTAAAGCGACGAGTTATCCCAAGGAATTGAGCGGCGGTGAGCAGCAGCGCGTTGCTGTCGCGCGCGCCATGGTCAACGATCCCTTCGTTCTCATCGCAGACGAGCCGACGGGCAACCTCGACGAGCGGGCGACCCGCGGTGTCTATCAATTGTTGCGTGACATCAATGCGGCAGGGACAGCCGTGGTTATGGCCACACACGACATGGATCTCGTGCGTTCGGGCGATTACCGCGTTCTCGAAGTGAACAAGGGGCAGCTCGCGTTCGACTCGGCCGATGAGCGGCGTCTGGCGCTGGAGGACGCACCATGAAGCTTGCCTTACGCGAAGCGATGATCGGCTTTCGGCGCGCTCCCTTGTTGAGTGCGCTAAGCATAACGACGATCGGCTTCTCGCTGTTCGCCTTCGGTCTCTTCTCCCTCGTCGCGCACAACATCAGGCAGACCCTGCGTGATGTAGAATCGCGTGTTGAGATCCGTGCGTTCATCGCCGAGGGGAGTCCTGTCGAACCCGTTGCTGACGCGATGGGAGTGGTCGGCGGCTATCCGGAAGTGTTGCGGGTGGAATACGTCTCGCCCGAACAGGCCCTCGAGCGCGCGAAACGCGACCTCGGGGAATTCCAGGACGTATTCGAGGGGAACTTCCTCCCGGGTTCACTCGACATTCGCCTGCGCGAAGGTCATCGCGACCCGGCGACCGTGCGTCGGATCGCGGACACGTTGCGCACGTTGGAGTTCGTCGACGACGTCCGTTACGGCGAAGAGTGGGTCGACAAGCTCTATCGTATTCGCAACATCGCCGCAGCCGCTGGCGCCGTGTTAGGCCTCGCCTTCGCTGGTGTCGCCGTGATCATCATCGGCGCGACGATCCGCATGGCCGTGCTGGCGCGTAGCCGTGAAATCGCGATCATGCGGCTCGTGGGAGCGACAGATGGCTTCATCAGGCGGCCCTTCCTGATCGAAGGGTTCTTCAAAGGAGTGCTCGGTGGCGCGCTGGCCCTGTTAGGCACGTGGCTCGCGAGCACCCTGATCAGCCAGGCATTCATCGAAACGCGGTTCTTCCCGGCTTCTGTGGCAGTGTTAGGCATCATCGGCGGCGCAGTAATCGGCATTCTTGGCAGCGCCCTTTCAGTCGGCCGTCACCTCCGGAAGATCTAATAATGCGGCGGCGGCTTGCGTGTGTTCTCCTGCTGCTCGCGTGCTCGACAACCGCGAAGGAGCTGACCGCCCAGGCGCAGAGCACCGAACAGCGTCTGCGCGCGAATCGCGACGAGCTGGAGAAGATTCGCCAGGAGCGTGACGAGCTGCAGCGGCGGCTCAACGAGCTGCAGGGCGAGGCGCGTGATATCACCGAGGAGGTCACCAACCTCAGACGTCAGGCCGACGCCACTGCGCGGTTGGTCAAATCGCTCGATGGGCAGCTGAGCACGATCACGGTCGAAGTGGACAGTACAAACGCGCGTCTCGCGCGCGCCGAAAGCGACGTGGCGCGCAAGAAAACGGCGTTGCAGCGCCGCGTGGTCGACATCTACAAGCGCGGCCCGCTGTACACCGTCGAGGCGCTGCTGTCGGCGCGTTCGTTCGGCGAGTTGGTTGGCCGTTACAAGTATCTCCATGAACTGGCCCTGTGGGACCGTTCGCTCGTGAGCCGCGTAGAGGCGCTCTATCGGCAGGTCGCGCAGCAGCGGCAGTTGCTCGTTAGGTTGCGTGACGAGTTCGAGCGCAATCGCGAAGAAAAGGCGCGCGAGGAAGCTCGTCTGCGCACACTCGAGCGGTATCAGACACGTACGCTCGCCAACGTGCAGCGGACGCAGCAGGACGTGCAGCGTCGCCTGACGAACATCGCGCGCGACGAGCAGCGCCTCGGCCAACTCATCGCGTCCCTCGAAGAAGCCCGGCGCCGCGCTGCGGCCGACGATCCGGCGGATGCGGCGGCGAGCACGTCGTCGATCAAGGCGGCTGACGCAGGGAAGCTGGATTGGCCGGTCGGCGGCGATATTCTGTATCGGTTCGGACGCCTGGTCAGCCAGGATAACACGGCCGTGCGCTGGAACGGGATTGGAATCGGCGCGCAAGCCGGCGCTCCGGTGCGCGCAGTCGCCGCCGGCGAGGTCATGCTGTCTGAGCTGCTCGGCACGTACGGCCTAACGATTATCATCCAGCACGGCGGCGGCGACTATTCGGTCTACGGTTCGCTCAGCGCCGCGAACGTGCGCAAAGGAATGCAGGTCGCGAAGGGGCAGATCATCGGCGCCGTGGGTCGTGCGGATCCCGATATGGATCCCCATCTTCATTTCGAATTCAGGCCCAAAGGGCGCGCCGTTGATCCCCTCACCTGGCTCCGGGCTCCGTAGCTCACACTCAAAGCTCGAAAGCGCCCCGCTCGGCGCTCAGGGATCGTTGCGACTGTTAGGCGCTCACGTGTCGACGTCCGGGGGCGTGGAAAGCTCGCTCCCGCGTGCACGCGCCATCGGCGCAACGGCGATGCAGATTTTCACCAAGCAGTGCAGTCAGTGGAAAGAGCCGTTTATCAGCGCGGAGACCGGCAGCGCGTTTCAGCGAAAGGCACGTGACCTTCCGTTAGGTTCGACGAACGCGCACGACAGCTACCTCATCAACCTTGCGTCGCCGGACCCCGTGTTGTGGACGCGCTCGCTCATCTCGTTTGTGTGTGAGTTGAAGCGCTGTCGCACGCTGGACCTCGACCTCCTCGTTTCGCACCCAGGGAACTTCATCGATGACCGCGCACGCGGCATCGCGCGCAACGCCGAAGCGATCGCCATCGCACTGGACCTCGTGCCAGCCCGCACTCGACTGCTGCTCGAGACAACAGCCGGCAGCGGCACCGCACTCGGTGCGACGTTCGAAGAATTGGCGGAGCTGATCGATCGTGTTGGCGCGCCGTTGAACGAGCGCATCGGTGTGTGCATGGACACGTGCCACGTCTTCGCTGCGGGCTACGACATCGCGCACGATTATGACGGCGTCATGGCGCGCTTCGCGGATGTCGTCGGGCTCGAGCGGCTGGGCCTCATGCACCTGAACGACTCCAAGGCACCGCTGGGATCGCGGCGCGACCGCCACGAGCTGATCGCCGAAGGCGCGTTAGGCCCTGAACCGTTTCGCCGCATTATGACCGATGACCGTCTGGTCGGCGTCCCGAAGGTCATCGAAACACCGAAGCTCGATGACGTGGAGAAGACGGATAGACGTATGCTCAGACGCCTCAGGCGGTATGCGATGGGTTAGTGGCGAGTTGCTGGTTGCTAGTTGCTAGTTCTTGCTCCCGAACATACTCCGAAGTTCAGGCGCGTAACGCTTGAAGATGCCGACGCAACTGCTGATATTCGTTTGCCTTAGCGTCGTGACGCGCTCCCTCGCGCAGTCGCGTCAGCCCTTCCCTTTCTTAACAGACGCATGGCGACTCAGACAGAGCCTGCCCGTTCTACATCCGAGCCCGCGCCGAGCCTTTCCGCGCAAGGGTTAAATCCGAAAGGACCGGTCCACTGGAACCTGGTCCCTCCCCAACTCGTGCAGCACGCGATCCGCC
>JBFMFA010000418.1:0-3969 GCA_040753195.1 Gemmatimonadota bacterium
CGTGTCGAAGGCGGCGCAGGCCACGTTGGTGGGGGACGTGTTCGACGACGCCGCGACCGGTCAGGGCCTGTTGAACTACTTTCTCCGGGCGGTGGAGACCGGCGCGATCAGCGCCGAAGAAGCGCAGGCTGGCTCCGGCCTTACGCGCGACGAGCTGCTCGGCAAGTCCTTTGTCGCGATCCTCAAGACCCGCAGCGCGGCTCGTTAGGTTTAAGGCTGCTGGGCCCAACGTCGCAGGACGTCGCGCTCCGCATCCGTGATGAGTGTTTTGTTGGACGGCGGCATCGTGCGTTGAATCGCGGCGCGCTCCAGAATGCGCGGCGCTGCGGCGCGAATCTGTTCGGGCGTATCAAACGCCATGCCGTTGGGCGCCGACCGAAAGATCTCATCCGTGGGAAACGCCGAGTGGCACGTTAGGCAGCGGGTATTGATGACGACGCGCGCCTCCGCAAACGCGACAGCGGCGCCTCCGCTCGAGGCCGCGCGCGGGGTGGCCAGAGCCACCACCGCAATAATGGACGCCGTCATCGGAACCAGCGCCCAGAGCTTGTGCGCGCTGCGACCGATCATCGCGTACCGCGCCGCGCCGCCGGCGATCCCGAGCAATATGAGAATGAGCCAGCCCAGACGATGACCGTATGTCTGGGGGAAATGCGTGCTCAGCATGAGGAACAGCACCGGGAGCGTCATGTAGCTGTTGTGCACCGAGCGGCGTTTGGCGCGTTCACCTAACGAAAAGTCGGGCTCGACCCCACGCGCCGTAGCGTCGATCATCTGCTGCTGCGCCGGGAGGATCACCCCCCAGACGTTTGCGACCATGATCGTGCCCAGGAGCGAGCCGACGTGGATGTATGCCGCCCGTCCGCTCAAAGCGCGAAAGAGCACGTACGTCAATCCGGCGAGAAGCACAAAGGTCAGTGCAGTCGCGAACCCCGTGTGCCGACTGACCGGCGAGCGCCACAGCATGTCGTACAGCATCCAGCCGCCGGCGAGCACACCTAACGCGAGCGCCGTCGCTGTACCGACACGCAGCGTCGAAACCTCCGGATCCAGCAGGAGCGCACCGCCCGTCAGGTAGTAAACGACTGCCAAGAGGACGATCCCCGTGGCCAAGGTGAGCGCCGCCTCCCACTTGAACCAGTGCAAGACAGCGGGCATCTCACTCGGCCCGACAAGCCGCTTCTCCACGCGGTAAAACCCGCCGCTGTGCACCATCCAGATCTCGCCTTCCACGCGCGGACGAGCCGGCGACGCAGCCGTTAGGTGCCTATCGAGCCAGATGAAGTAGAACGACGATCCGATCCAGGCGATGCCCGCCGTGAAATGAATCCAGCGGACGACGAGGTTCGCCCAGTCCAGCGTCGCGCCCAACTCAGCTCCCGCGGTACGTCGAATAGCCGAACGGACTCATCAGCAGCGGGACGTGATAGTGCTGCGTCGCCTCGCGCACCTCGAACTCGATCGTTGTGACCGGGAAAAACGATTCCATGCCCCGCTTGCGCCAATACGCTCCCGTGTCGAACACGAGCCGATAGCGCAGCGGTTCGATCTCGCGCCCCGATTGCAGGCGGATGCGACCGTCTTCGTCCGTCGTCTGGTCCCAGATGACCGTGCCGGAGTCGCCGCGCTCCAGGCGCACGCGCACGCCGAAGGCAGGACCCCCACTCGTCAGATCCAGCACATGCGTCGTTATGCCGCTCATGCGCGCAGAACCTCGTTCGACGGGAAGCCTAACAACTTTTCGAGCCGCAGCCGGGCGATCTTGCCGAGTTCTTCTCCTGCGACGGCGAGCTCGACGTCCGGGGTGTTCTTCATGCGCTTGTAGAGCGCGGCGAGTATCTCATCGCTGCGTTTGCCGGTCGCGCAGATCAGAAAGAGGTGGCCGAATTGCGCCTCGTATTCGCGGTTCGCGCGAACCAGCGCGAGACGATCCTCGTCGCGAACGCCCATCTGTTCACCCGCCGACCATGCCGCCGACCGGGCGTCGGCATGCCGAGGCGCCCCATCGCCGATGCGCGGATGGGCATCCATCGCCTCACGCCAGTCGTTAGGCCCCAGTTCACACCACAGGAACCCAGCAGTATTGAACAAGTCGTCATGCGATGCATACGGGCGGCGCGCCACCAGGCCATCCACCCAGCGCCCGCTTGCGGCGCAGGCATGCAACGCGGCGGCAGCGTCCGCGACCGGCAGGGCGTTGAATTCCTCGAGCGTCACGCGGGCGCCACCTGGCCGAGCACGCGCATGCGCGCCACGCCGCCATCCGGATAGATGCTGAGCCTAACGTGCGTGACGGGGTGACCGGGTTGCACATCGAAGGCGTGGCGCGTGTGTGGCTGCACGGCGCTCTGAGGAACCAGGGGCGACCACTGGGCGGCGCCGAGATCGTCCGCGGTAGCTCCGGACAGGTCGCACGCGTCGATGGCACAGCTGCCGGGCGCGTTCCCTCGATAATGATCCGTATCGATTTCGATCCGATCGATCGTTCCTCGCGCCGCCAACCTAACGATGGTCCAGTCGTGTCCCGGCCCGCGCCGGCGCTTCGTTTCCCAGCCATCGCCCATGTGTGTCGAACGACCGGGAAGGATCAGATTCTGCCGATGCCCGAAGAACATGTCGCTGCAAACCACGACGAACGCGCCCAGCTCCATCGCCGCGAGGTTGACGTCGCGACCGGGGCGCAGGGATTGCGGGTCCGGCTGCACTTCGCCGTGCACACGCAGGCGGGCCACACCGCCATCAGGATAGATGTTCAGCCGCAGGTGCGTGATGCGGGCCAGATCACCGATCGCGAAGAGGTTCTTGCTGTCGCCTTGCAGCGGCTGCGGTGGGAGGAGCTCGCGCCAGGTGGCCCGTCGCGCATCCGTGAGATCGCTCACGGCCGGTGTGCCGGGCAGGTCGCAGCCGTCGATGGAGCACGCTTCGGGGTAGTTACCGCGGAACCAGGCCGTATCGACGACAACCCCTCTCACGACGGCGGGGACTCCGAGCCTAACGATGCACCAGTCGTGGCCCTCGGTGCGGCGCCGCCGCGTCTCCCAACCGTCCATCCATTTACCGTGTTCGTCGTATACGCCTTCGCGCCACTCCGGTGCGCGCGCATGCAGCAAGCGTTCCTTGGGTCCGAAAAACTCGTCGTTGGCGTGTAACACGCTGGCGCCGAGCCGCTCGGAAGCAACATCGATGAGATCGGTGAAGTCGGTCATGCCTCGTTGCGATGCAGAAGCCGGCCGTGCGGCAAGCTCGGAAAACCGTGGCCGTCGTAAATCAGCTCGCCTCGAAGGTACGTCGCGCGAACGCGCCCCGCGAGCGTTAGGCCGTGGTACGGCGTGATCGGGTGTCGGTGTTCCAGCTTTGCCGCGTCGACCGTCCACGACGCGTCGGGGTCGAAGAACACGAAGTCCGCGTCGCATCCAACGGCGATGCGCCCTTTCCGCGATAGCCTAACGAAATCTGCCGGGCCCGTGGCCATCCACTGGACGACGCGATCGACGCCGACGCCGCGCGCGCGCGCCGCGGCCCACACGGCCGGCAGGGATACCTGCAAGGAAGAGATTCCTCCCCATGCGCTCATCAAATCACCGGTTTCCGTGGACTTGAGCGCCGACGGCGACGGCGAATGATCGCTCACGATCAGCTGCAGCGCCGCAGCGTCGAGCGCGGTCCAGAGCGCCTCACGCTCGGCAGCCTCTCGGATCGGCGGTGCGCACTTGAAGGCGGTCATTCCGTCCGCGATCTCCTCGGCGGCAAAGGTCAGATAGTGCGGACACGTCTCGCCGCTGACGCTGACTCCACTGGCCCGAGCGGAGGCGATCATGCGCGCCGCTGCTCCGCTCGAGACGTGGACGATATGCACGGCCGCACGGTACTCGCTCGCCAACCGGATCATGAGTGCGACGGCGGCCGTCTCCGCTTCCACCGGTCGCGTGGCAGCGTAGTCGCGATAGCGCCTAACGATTCCGTGGCGCG
>JBFMFA010000419.1:0-3961 GCA_040753195.1 Gemmatimonadota bacterium
CTGATTCACTTCGGTCACCAGATCGCGCGTGCGCACGTTATGATCCAGCTGCTCGTGCAGGATCGCCAACGTGATGCCGTCCGCCATGGCGCGCGGATCGGTGCGTACCATCAGGGGCTGCGTCGCGCTCCACGTGCCCGACGTTAGGCGGACGCGGTACGTCCCCGGCACGGCGAACGGCCCATTGCGCCCGCTCTGGTTCGGGTTCACGGTCCACGGTCCCGGTAGACGATAGTCCCAGAAGAAGCGGTTGTGTCCGGCCGCTTTGGCTATCGCCGGCGCGCCCACGCGCAGCATCTCCGGACGGCGCATGCCAGGCTCCGCGGGAGCCTGCACGCGCTCCCCTGGTCCCTCGCTCGAGAAGGAACGCACGACGCGGCCAGCCGCGTCCATGATATCCAGCGTTACGGCCCCACTCGGTGTGCTGGCGAACCAGTAATCGATCTGTGCACCCGTTGGTGGATATTGCGGATCCGCCGGATTCGTGCGATTCGACTCGACCCCGCCAAAACTCCCCTGGTATCGAAAGCGATACGCCTCGCGTGGTGCATAGAGGTGCGCCGGCGCGCGGACGATGGCGTCGGCGATCTGATGCAGTGGGGTCAGGTTGTCGAGGATCCAGAACGACCGGCCCTGCGTCGAGAGCACGAGATCCTTGCGATGCACCTTCATGTCCGTCACCGGCACGTTCGGCAGATTCAGCTGGAATGGCTGCCAGCGCACGCCATTGTCGAAGGAGATGAACATGGCGAACTCGGTACCGGCATAGAGCAGCCCAGGACGATCCGGGTCTTCGCGCACAACGCGCGTGGGGTGGTCGCCCGGAATCCCGTTGTCGCCGGGCGTCAGCAGCGTCCACGACTTGCCGTAATCGTCGGTGCGCCAGAGGTACGGCTTGAAGTCGCCTAACAAGTAGCAGAGGACGGCGTAGTACGCGGAGCCCGCGCGGTGCGGCGATGGCTCGATGTTCTGTACTCGGCAACCCGGCGGTTGCTCGGCCGGCGTGATCTTGCTCCACGTGCGGCCATTGTCGCGGGTGACGTGGAAGGGGCCATCGTTGGCGCCCGTCCAGATGACGCCAGGTTCATGCAGCGACTCGCGGATCGCGTACAGCGTGCTGTAGTACTCTTCGCCCGTCACGTCGATCGTAATCGGTTCGCCGCTGACGAACTGCTGCCGCTCCGGCGGGAACCACGTTAGGTCCGGCGAAATCTTTTCCCAGGTTACCCCTTCATCGCGCGAGCGATGCACGTGCTGCGAACCGTAGTAGAGAATACTGGGGTTGTGCGGCGACACCTCCATCGGCGACACACGCTGGAAGCGGTAGATCAGATCCTTGCCGGGATTGCCGTACAACGACTGCGCCCCCACCCAGTACTGCCGCTCCTGGCCGCTGGACATGCGCATGCGCGAGAACTGCCCTTTGCACGATCCATACACCGTGTCAGGGTTTGTCGGATGCGGGAAGATGGGGCCAGTCTCGCACCCAGGACCCGATTTCCATTCCTGCATCGGATCATCGGGACTGCCTGACGAGAGCGGGAAACTCGGCACGATGAGCGTCGAGTTGTCCTGCTGCGCGCCGTACAGGCGATAGGGGAACTGATTGTCGGTGTAGACCTGATAGATCTCGGCCGTAGGCTGGTTGTATTGCGTCGACCAGGTTCGACCGCCGTTCAGCGTGACGTTGGCTCCGCCGTCATTCGATTGCACCATGATCTCGGGGTGGTTTGGGTTGATCCACAGATCATGGTTGTCGCCGTGCGGCGTGCGCTCGCTCCGCCAAGTCTTCCCGCCGTCCGTCGACTTGTAGTACCCCTCGCTCATCGTCCACAGCGTATTGGGATCCTTCGGATGGACGGCGATCCCCGTGTAGTAAAACGGGCGCGTGAGCATCGGCCCGAAATTGCTCTGCAGCTGCCACGTCTCTCCAGCGTCGTCGGAGCGATAAACGCCGCTCCCCGGTTTCGCCTCGAGCATCCAGTACACCACGTTAGGTGCAGCCGGCGTCACGCCGATGTTGCTCTTGCCTATCAAGTCGTTCGGCAGACCATTGCCGAGTTTGCGCCACGTCGAGCCGCCGTCGGTGGACTTGTAGATGCCGCCCTCACGTGCGCCGGAGATGATCGTCCACGGCTTGCGTTCCGCTCGCCAGGAAGACGCATATAGCACGTTCGGGTTTCCGGGTTGGAACTCGACGTCTACGATGCCCGTGCTGTCGGTGACGGAGAGAACCTTCTCCCAGTTGCGGCCGCCGTCGCGCGTGCGATACAGCCCGCGATCCGGCGTGGGTTTGAAAGGATTGCCAATGGCGGCGACGAATGCGATTTCGGGATTCGTGGGATGGATCTCCAGTCCACCGATGCTTCCCGTGTTCGTTAGGCCCACATGGGCCCACGTCTTCCCCGCATCAGTCGACTTCCACACGCCCTTGCCGATCGACACGTTCGAACGCAACCCATCGGAGCCTGTACCGACATACACGACATTCGGGTCCGAGTCGGAGACGTCGATATCGCCAATGGACGCGACAGTAATCTGCCCATCGGCCACGGGAGCCCACGTCTGGCCCGCGTCGGTGGTTTTCCAAACACCACCACCGGTGCCCCCCAAATAGAACGTGTGTGGCTCCTGTATCACGCCCGCGACCGTGGTGACACGCCCGCCGCGCGCCGGACCGACCATGCGGTACTTGAGCCCTCGGAAATGAACCGGGTCCACCGTTTCCGTGAGCACCGGCGCCGTCACGCGCGGACGCGTAACTCGCGGCCGCGGCGGTGGCGCTTCTACGTTGCGGGCCTGTGCCTCACTCGTTAGGCTCGGCGCGGTGATTGCCAGCGCCACACCAAAAAGCTGCAGCGCACGAACAACGGAACGAAGGGGCATCGCCTCTCCTGCGACGGAATGGAATTGGTAAAAGCCTGCCTGAGCGTCACGCCTCGCGCTAGACCCGCGCAAGGCCGCTGTTACGCGCGCCGCGGCATCAACGCTCCATCACGTGAGTGACGCAACCGGAGCGCTTTCTGTTGAGGCAAGGAGCGCCGGTGCGCGCTATAATCTGCTGAGCGACTCATGACGAAACCGAGCGCCGGGCTGCTGCTATACCGCGTGGGTGAGGACCTCGAGGTGTTTCTCGTCCACCTTGGCGGCCCCTACTGGGTGAAAAAGGATCTGGGCAGCTGGTCTATCCCCAAAGGCGAATATGAACCCGGTAAAGACGCGTTCGAGGGAGCCAAACGCGAATTCACGGAAGAAACCGGATTCGACATCACCGGCGAGTTTCGCGCGCTTACTCCTCTGAAGCAGCCGAGCGGCAAGATGGTGGAGGCGTGGGCGGTTGAGGGTGACGCTGACCCGAACGCCATCCGTAGCAACACCTTTTGCATGGAGTGGCCGCCCGGCTCGGGACGCACGCGTGAATTCCCTGAAGTCGACCGCGCCGCATGGTTCCCGCTCGCAGAAGCCCGGCGGCGAATCTTCAAAGGGCAGCTCGGTTTTCTCGACGAGTTGGCGCAGCGGCTCGCGCCTAACGCCTAACCTGCTACGAAGGGGAAGCGCGATAGCGGCCGGATGCCGCCGTGGCCGCCATAGATCGTCGTCACGCCGAGGTCTCGTAGCGCTTGCCAACTCCGGGCGACCACAGTTGGGTCCTCGTTTGCGACCATCTGCTCGCTCGTCAGGTCCCCTGTAAACGCGATGCCGCTGTCGAGTACAAGGCTGACACTGTCGTCCGAATGCCCTGGCGTGTGCACGACTTCTCCGGAAATGCCTAACTGGGCGAGCAGCGCCCGACTTTCGCTCGCCTTGATGACCACGTTGTCGTGCGTGGTGATCTCCGTGTAGTTGTCGCGTGGTTTCGTCCACTGCTTCATGAGTGGAATCGCGGGCAGCTGTTCCTCCGTCACGAGGAGTCGCATCCCGAGCTTCTTGAGATCCTGCGCGGCGCCGGCGTGGTCGATGT
>JBFMFA010000420.1:0-3955 GCA_040753195.1 Gemmatimonadota bacterium
TGCGTTCAAAGCCGCGCAGAGCGACAAGCCGTACATCGACGCCGGCAACCGCGGGAAGTCTCTTGAGTTGTGCGTACAACGAGTCGGCCTGGCGCGCATCGACCGAGAGATAGGCGCCAGAGACCGACGGCGCGCCGCCCACGAGTGCCCGCAACGCGTCCGCATCCATGTAGGCCACCGCGCCCATCAACTCGTCCACGATGCCGGTCACCGGCACAGTCAGATGCCGACGCTCCCCTTCCAGCACATCGACGATCACCACGTCTCCAACCCGAACATCGAGGATGCGCGAAAGGATCAGCGAGAGCAGGAGCCCGGAGTGCGAGGCCCGTCGCACGCGAAAGTGCTCGTCCACGATCCGATGCAGCGCCGCGTTCTGCGGAGTCGCCGTGATGGCCGTTTGATAGCGTCGCTGTTTGACCTGCAGCCTAACGGGTACGGCCCGCAGTGGTTCTGCCGCCAACACGCCCGGCAGCTTCATTAGGTCATGCACGGCCTGCACGGGCTGCGCGGATTCGAAGACGACTTTCACGTCTTCACGCGAGACATGATAAAAGTACAACTCCTTCATCACATCGATGGCGTCGTACATCGCCAACACCGTGATCACCATGCCGATCGCGAATGACAAACCGGTCACGGACAGCAGCATCTTCACCGGCCGGCGCGCGAGGTTGCGCGCAACCACGCGCATGGACGGGCTGACTCGACCAAACGGGGCGAATCGTTCCAGGAAGCCCGCGCGAAAACGCGCCGGCGCTTCAGGACGCATCGCTTCAGCCGGCGGCAGCGCAACGCTGCGCATCACCGTTCCGAGCGCACCGACAACGCCGGCACCGAGTCCTACCGCGGCTGCAGCCCCCACGACGTTCCAATCCGGCACGAAGTCCGCTGAAGGAAACTGATAGAAGCGCGCGTACACTCGCGCCAGCAATTCCGCCAGCCACAGGCCCAGCGCGCTGCCTAACAAGCAGCCGAGGGCGACTGGGATGAGCGCGAGCGCGAGATAATGCGCTCCGACGCCAACGTTCGTATAGCCAAAAGCCTTGAGCGTCGCGATCTGATCGCGCTGCGTCCCCACCAATCGCGAAAGCACGATGTGCAGAAGAAACGCAGTGACGCCCAGGAATACGCCCGGCAGGAATACGCTCGTGACCTGCGTTTCTTCGATCTCTCCATCGAGAAAGGCCGCCGAGACATGCTCACGCCGTCCGAACGCGCCGAAGCCGCCGTACGGCGTCAGCAGCCGATCGATCTCGTCGACGACGGCCAACTCCGACGCGTGAGGCTCGAGCGCGGCCGTGAGGTAATTGAACGCCCCCTGCGTGTCGAACGCGTCAGCGAGCGCATCGTAGCCTAACCAGATAACGCCAAAGCGCCGGTTGTCCGGGAAGATTGTCGCTCCGCTGATTTCGTACACGTACTCCGGCGAGATCGCCGTGCCGACGATGTGCAGCCACTGCCAGCGGCCGTTGATCACGGCGCCCACGGAGTCGCCTAACTGCAGTTTGTTCGCTTTGCTGAAGGCACCACTCGCGATGACTTCTGCCGGCGTCGACGACGAGGGCCAGCGACCGCTCTGCAAATGCAGCTCGTTCAGCCCGTCACGGCGCGGAACCGCGATAGAGACGAGCCGACCGATCGCCGGTTCGGCGAGGCCAGGCACGTCCAGGGTGACATCGAACGTGAGACGCGCATCCACGGCACGAACCCCGGCGATGTCGCCTGCCCGCCGGACGATGCCTAACGGTGCGCGTTTGAGCGGCGCAAAGATGTCGGCGAAGCGGTAGTCGCGATAATAATCATCACGCGATCCGCGCAGAAACCCGTTCATGCTGCGCAGCGTCACGAACAGCGCGATGCCGCACGCAACGACGGCGACGATGGCCGCCAGTTGGCTGCGATAATGCCATATGTCGCGAGTGAGTTTGCGATCCAGGGCGCGCATCGTCACCACTCCAGCGCCTCGGGATCCGTCTTGGAAACGTTGCGCGTCTCGCTGACGATGCGGCCATCTCGCATGCGGAGCACGCGATCGGCCAACGCGGCGATTACAACGTTATGCGTGATTACGGCGGTCGTCGTGCCAAGCTCGCGGTTGATGTCGATGAGCGCCTCGAGCACGATCTTCCCGGTCTCGACGTCGAGCGCTCCCGTCGGCTCGTCGCACAACAGCACGTCCGGTCGCTTCGCGATGGCGCGCGCGATCGCAACGCGCTGTTGCTCGCCGCCCGACATCTCGGACGGAAAATGGTCCATGCGATCGCCTAACCCCACGCGGCGCAGTGCCTCAGCCGGATCGAACGGGTTGTCCGCGATATCGGTGACGAGCGCAACGTTCTCCAGCGCCGTTAGGCTCGGGATGACGTTATAGAACTGGAAAACAAAGCCGACGTGCTCGCGCCGATATCGCGTCAGTTCCGCTTCGTCTGCCGCCCGGAGATCGTGATCGCGAAAGGTCACGACGCCGCTCGTGGGCGCATCCAGTCCGCCGAGGATATTCAGGAGCGTCGATTTGCCACTCCCCGAGGGCCCCAGTATGACCACCAACTCGCCTTCAAACAGATCGAGGTCGACCCCTTGCAGCGCCTTCACTTCGACGTCGCCCATGCTGTACGTCTTTGTCAGCCCGCGCGCATGGAAGAGAACGGCAGGCGCAGGCGGTGGACGCCCGGCTGTACTCGGCGCCACGTCGACTGTCAGTGGGGCATTCGGTGCAACTATCACATGGGGATGTTGCACCTCACGGAGCGGGCTTTCTGCGAGGGAATCGCTGACAGCGCGTGAGGTTTGGGGACCGAGCTACTCGAGCCCGCTAAGCCCCCAGCGCTCCGGCTACGGCGCGGTTCCGTTTTTTCAGTTCATCTTCGATACGGCCGCACATCGTGTCGCAGAGCCGAAAGACGCCGCGATCCGCGAGTGCGTAATATGTGAAGGGTCCGCTGCGACGTCGCCTAACGAACGCCAGCCGTAAGAGCAACGCGAGATGTTTGGAGACGTTGGCTTGGCTGAGCCCCGTCGCGGCCACCAACTCCGTCACCGTGCGTTCCCCCTGCCGGAGCGCACTGAGGATGCGCAAACGCGCCGGGTCGCCGAGCGCCTTGAATCGGTCAGCAACGAGCTCGATCAATTCGGGTGACGCGCTCATGTCAGCCATCTCGCACTCCTCAATAAGAAACATTCCGACGTGCTGCCGGCTACGCGCGAGCGCGGCACCCTGGAAAGCCAAATCTGCCTAACACGCGCTCCAGAGGGCAAAAGGACGTAAAGCTCGACTGCAGCAAGTTGAAACCGACGAACGCGGTGAACGCAAGCCACGCCGGGTGCACCCAAAGCGCAAGCGCCAGGGAGATCAAGATAAAGGTGCCGGCAAACCGGCGGATAACGAGGTCAGAGCACATAAAAACTAGTTGATAGTTGACAGTTGATAGGGAGAAGGTCACTCGAAGTCTTCAAGCGGGAGCGTGGCCACGTGAAGTCGCTCGCCCGGTGCCTCGCTGGCGCGATACGCCCGCACCGCGGCCCGGAGGGCATCGACGTTCTCGTTAGGTACGACGCTGAAGAACACAGCAGCATCGCCGGGCCACGCGCGCGTGCCCGCGACCTTTCCCGTTGCACCAAGTCCGCGTGCATGCAAGAGTTCCGTGTAGCCGCTGGATCCATGCGCCTCAAGCAGCGCCGAGATCCGCTCTGGTGTCGATCCGCGATATGTCAGGAGTAGGAGTTTCATATGTCTGTTGGCCACGGTCGCGCGCGATCTCCCAGTACAGGAGCGGCACAACGACCATCGTGAGAAGTGTTGCGACAATCGCCCCGCTGATCAGAGCAACTGCGAGACCTTGGAAGATCGGATCGAGCACCATGACGATTCCGCCGATCACTACTGCTGCCGCGGTGAGCGCGATCGGCCGGAACCGCACACTGCCAGCTTCAATCAGGGCGTCACGCAGCGAAC
>JBFMFA010000421.1:0-3952 GCA_040753195.1 Gemmatimonadota bacterium
GGTCGCCCGGAACTCGCGCGCAAGCTTCGCCACGCGAACGAAAGTGTTTTCATTCATCGTCGTTCAGTTCGTTCACGGCTGAGGACGCGAAGGAAGCAGAGGAAACGAAAGTGGTCCCCTGTGCTCTCTTTGGTCTCGGTGTTTCTGTGTTGATGTGTGTTAGCTAGAACCGGTGCTCGCTATCCGGTTAGGCAGTATGCCCCAAGTGCATCTGGCGCTCCACGCGTTCATACCCCGCTAACGATTCTTTGTCGGACGTCAGCAGCGACACCACAATGCCCGTGAGGAATGAGAGTGGAATTGTAATCAGCGCCGGGTTCTTCAGTGGAAAAATGGCGCTCGACGCTTTGAGGATGTCCACTTGAATCGTCGGCGAGAGCCAAATCAACGACAGCGTGGAAACCGTGCCGATCAGCATGCTGGCCACGACGCCCTGCGTCGTCGAGCGGCGCCAGAAAATCGACAGGACCAGCGCCGGAAAGTTCGCGCTGGCCGCGATCGCAAAAGCGAGTGAGACCATGAACGCCACGTTCTGGCCCTTGAAGCTGATGCCTAGGATCACCGCAACGATCCCTAACGCAACAGTAGCGACTTTCGCCACGCGCAATTGTTCGTGCGCCGTGGCCGTGCCCGCGCGCGCCACATTTACCCACAAATCGTGCGAAAGCGCCGCCGCGCCTGAGAGTGTCAGCCCCGCTACAACCGCCAGGATCGTCGCGAACGCCACGGCCGCGATGAAGCCCAGGAACGGGGTACCGCCTAACGCCTCGGCAAGTAACGGCGCAGCCATGTTGCCGCCACGATCAACCGCCGTGATGCTATCCGGGCCAACCAGCACCATCGCGCCGAAGCCGAGCACGAACGTCATCAGGTAAAAGGCGCCGATGAGTCCCGTCGCGTAAAAGACCGACGTCCGCGCACTCTTCGCGTCCGGAACGGTGTAGAAACGCATGAGAATGTGCGGCAACCCGGCCGTGCCGAACATCAACGCCATCCCCAGCGAGACGGCATCGAGCGGCGCAGTCACGAGGCGCCCGGGCGCGAGGACGCCGTCGCCGTACCGCTCTGCCGCAGCCGCGAATAGTCGCACCGGATTCATCCCGAACTGCATCAGCACGAGCAGCGCCAGTAGCGCGGCACCACCTAACAACAGCACGGCTTTGACGATCTGCACCCACGTCGTCGCGATCATCCCTCCAAAAAGGACGTACGCCATCATCGCCGCACCCACGATGATCACCGCCCATTCGTAACTGATCCCGAACATCAGGCGGATCAGTCCACCGGCGCCAACCATCTGCGCGATGAGATAGAAAATGACGGTCGCCAGGGTGCCTAACGCGGCCGCGATGCGCACCGGCGTCTGCCGCAAACGCGCGGCAACCACATCGGCAAATGTGTACTTCCCAAGGTTGCGCAGCGGCTCGGCGATCAGAAACAGCACCACCGGCCAACCGACGAGCCAGCCGGTCGAATAGATCAATCCATCGAAGCCCGTCGTCGATACCAGCCCTGCAATCCCCAAGAACGACGCCGCGCTCATATAATCTCCCGCCAGCGCAAAGCCGTTTTGTCCGGCACTGATGGTCCGCCCCGCCGCGTAAAACTCCTCCGTCGTGCGGGTGCGTCGCGCCGCCCAGTAGGTGATGCCTAATGTGACCGCGATGAAAGCGAAGAAGAATGCCATCGACACGCGGTTCGGCTCGCCGATGCGCGTCTCGACCGACGCTGTCTGCAGCGCCAGGAAATGACTCAGCACGAACGCCTAACGCTTGAGCCGGTCAATCGCCGTATCGTAGTGCGTGTTCGCCCAGCGCACGTACACCCACGTCAGCAGCCAGGAGCACACGATCACGAGTGCGCCGAGGAGGATGCCTAAACTCAGCCCCGGGCGCAGGAGACGGCCGAGCAGCGGCTTGTTGTACGCGATCAACAGCACAAAGCCGAAATACAGCACGATCATGAGCGCCGTCAGTACGGCGGCGAACTGGCCGTGGCGTTGCGTGAGCGAGCGAAAATGCTGGTCGTGGTCTGACACGGTCGGCACAACGTGCACCCCCGCACGCCGCCCGGCAACCCGACCTATCCGACGCGGGCGCTTAGATCCCGGCTCAACGCGTCCAGCTCACGCAGTTCCCGCCGCGCTGTCCGCAGGTACCAGTGGCTCCAAACGACCAGACCGATTGAATACACAGCGAAGGTCGTCCAAACGGCACGGTCCCACGCGCTGATGCTTCCGGCCGACCATGCGGCTACGATCTGCACGGCAACCAGCACGGATGCCAGCGCAATCACGATGATTGAGAACCATGCACTCCTCACGCGTCGTTCGGCCCGCGTGCGCAGCAATGACACGCAGTCGGTCATGGACTCGCCGTAGGAACCCCAGATGCCACGACGGTTCCACAACGCGAATGCCCAGACGCCCCCAGTGTACAGCAATGCGATCACCGCGACGCGCAGTGCCGCCACGCCGGTCATCTCGCGAATCGCCGCGGCGGTGAGCGATAGGACAAACAGCGTCACCAGCACTTCCGCGGCGACAATCATCCGCAGCCGCAGCGTCTGACGCCGCACGCGCCGCCGCAGCACTTCAATCAGCGTTTGCGTGCGCAGCTCGTCACTGCACCAGGTCGCGCCCATCGACTGCCATGCGCGCTCTAAAGCCAGGCTCATGGTTTGTTCTCTCGCGTTAGGGTACCGCGCAGCGCGGCACGTGCGCGCGTCAATCGCACCGCCACGTTTCCGGGATTGATGCCCAGCACGTCTGCAATCTCGCCGTGCGTGAGACCCTCGAGACTGAGCACGAGGACGTCGCGCTGCAGCCCCGGCAGTCGGTGCACCGCGGTGAGCAATTCTTCGCGCGTGATATTGCTCAAGGCTGCCGGGACCTCCGTTTCAGACGCCGGGTCGGCGAGCTGATCCTGCACGTCATCCAGGTCCACGGTGCGGGTCTCGCGCGCGCGCCTGCGCCAGCGATGCGTAAGGCCGCGATTCTGCGCGATACGATAGATGAACGTCTTTTCGCTGCAGTCACCGCGAAAACCCGGAAGGGCGCGCCACAGCGCGAAGGCAATCTCCTGCATCAGGTCCAACCTTTCGTTAGGCTCGGTTTCATACGCGGCGGCCATACGTTCAATTGCCGAACCGTACTCGCTCAGGAGCCGCTCGAAGCGCGCCGACGATGACTCCTCGGGCTTGCTCAAACTATCGTGCCGCCGCGTGCGTCGGTCGCGGCAGGACCTTCCCTCCCTGCATCACCCACGCGATGTGGCGTGTATGGCGAATGTCGGCGACTGGGTCGGCCGTCAGCGCCACGATATCCGCCTCCTTTCCCACCGCCAACGTCCCGACGTCGCCTTCGATACCTAACGAGACAGCGCCATTGCGGGTCGCGATAGACAGCACCGCGAGCGGTGGAATGCCGGCCGCGACGAACAACTCCATCTCGCGGTGGAGACTTGCGCCCGGTACGGTCCACGGATTCCCCATGTCCGTGCCGATCGTCAACAGCGCCCCGGCATCATACAGGTGCTTCGTGAAGCGTAGTACACTCGGCCATGCGCGACGCGCTTCCGTATAGTCTTCCTGCGTCCAGCCCGTCGTTAGGGTAAAGTTGTTGCGCCATCCATCCAGTAAACTCTTGGGTGCATACCGCAAGTCAGGCGACTCGATGACACGCGTGCTGTCCCCCCACGCCATCCCTTCGAAGGCGACGAGCGTGGGATCCAACGCCACCCGGTGCTGTACCACGGCCCGCGTCATCTCCTGGATCTCCGGCGAGTTGACGTCGACGTAATTGAACCACTCCAGCATGAACTGCGTCCCGCGAAAGCGCTTTTGATATGCCGCTCGCTGATCCGTTGGCAGAAGATCGGCGCTCCCCGGCGCGATGTGCACGATGCCGTCGATTCCAGCCTTGGCTGCGTCCGTCCAACTCGTCAGAAAGAGG
>JBFMFA010000422.1:0-3947 GCA_040753195.1 Gemmatimonadota bacterium
TCGGCGCTGAGTCACCCGTTAGGATGCGCGGCTCGACGCTCGCGACGGCCTCTCTGATCGCCGGCATCGCCTGGTCGGTCTCCCCTGTGGTCCGCACGAACAGCGTCAGCCCTCCGGGCGCGAGACGCTCCGCCGGCAGGTACATATCCAGCCGCGCTTCATCGGTCAGCGCCGCTCGGCGGATGCTGCCGACCACACCAACAATTTCGGCTTCGTTGCCATTACCGAGCCTAACGTGTTTCCCGACTGCGCCTCCGTCGGCGAAGTAGCGCCTCTCCAGTGCGTCACTCACGATCACGACCGGCCGGGTGTCCGGCCGGTCCATTGCATTGAACAGGCGGCCTGCCTTGAGGGGGATGCGCAGCGCCTTGAAGTACCCTTCCGAGGCAATTTGCCAACCCACCTCGGGCGCCCGTTCCCCCGGCGCCGGTGGCGCTTCGGGTCGTACGAGCGGATGTGTCCAGTTGTTGCCTGTGAGCGGCGTAATGGCGGCAACTCCGACGTCCTCGATGCCGGGCTTCGCCGCGACCGCCGCGAAGATGCGATCGTACAGCGAGCGTCGTGCATCGGGCGTGGCATACAACTCGTTTGGCAGCGTTAGGCTCACGCGCGCCACACGATCCGGTTCAAAGCCGGGCTGCACGGCGAGCAACGTGGCGAAACTCTTGAGCACCAGGCCCGCGCCGAAGAGCAGCAGCACCGCAAACGCGAGCTCCGCGCACACGATGCCGGACACCGCGCGGCGAGCCACCGGCCCTAGCGACGAACGCACGCCGGCCGCGAGCGTACCGGCGAGACTTTCGACGCGGTGTTGCGTCGCGGCGATGGCGCCGAAGAGCACGGTCGCGATGACCGTAATGCCTAACGCCACCACGACGATCGTCGGGCTGACGCGGATCGCTTCGAGCCCTGGAACGCGCGCCGACTCCGGCACGAGGTGTACGAGCGAGAGCGCGCCCCAGTGCGCCACCACAACCCCTAACGCGGCGCTCACCACACCGATGACGCCCATTTCCGTTGCCACCTGCACGGCGATCCGCGCGCGCCCTGCCCCCAGGGCCATGCGCACCGCGGCCTCACGCTGCCGGTTCAGCGCTCGCACGAGCACCAGGTTGCACACGTTCGCCAGCGCGATGAGCATCACCGCGGCAACGGCTGCGAACAGGAGGAAGAGCGCTTGTTTGGTGTTGCCGACCAGCGCGTCGCGCAGCGAGAGCACTCGATACGTCGACGCGCGGTTCGTCGCCGGGTATTCACTTTCCAGCGCGCGCGAGATGGACGCTATCTCACTGCGCGCCGCGTCCAGGTGCACGCCAGACTTCAGGCGCGCGATCGCGAGCGTCCACGCACGTCGCGCGTCGGGCTGGACTTGAGTGGGAAATGGCTGCGAGACGACCAGGTCGGTGGTCGCGTTAGGTGGGAAGCGCCAGCCGGTCGCGACGACGCCAACCACGAACAGCTCTTCCTGCCCGAGACGGATGCTGCGGTTGATGACGCTGGAATCGCTCGCAAAATGGTCCTGCCAGAAGCGGTGGCCAAGCATCACGACCTGCGCGGCCCCTGGCTTTGAGTCGTCGCTCGTTATGACGCGGCCAAGCGCCGCCTTGAGACCGAGGATCTCCAGGGTGCTCGACGTCGCCAGTAGTGCATTCGCCTGCAGCTGCTCGCCATTGTGCTGGATGACGGCGGGTCCCTGACCGTATGTGCCAATCGCATCGATCGATCGGGCGCGCGATGCGAAGTCGACGACGTCGCCGAGCGCGACGAAGTCCTTGATGATCCCTGTGTTGGTGTCGTGGTGATTGAGTATCACCACGCGCTCGGGTTCCGGATACGGCAGCCGACGCAACAACACCGCTTCAATCACTGAGAATACGGCGAGCGTTGCGCCGAGCCCAACACCAAGCGTTGCGATCGTAGCCAACGAGAAGCTGCGGTGTCGCCAAAGCGAGCGGACGGCCAGCGTCAGGTTCCTTTTCACGTCGTTCCCCTCGGGTCGAGAAGGATATTGACCGCCGTGCGCGGCAGCGTCTTGTCGAAATTTGCGCAGCGGAGTGAAGCGGCTTCTGTCATTCGCGTCTTCGACAAGGTTTTGCACCGAAATGGATGCATCCGGTCGCTGCAAAATTGACTTGACATACTGTGAAGTGAATATTAGCGTCGCATCGTGAAACGCTCCCGTGTCGCTCGCCCTCGCGTTCCGCGGCCGTACGACATGTCGCTGCGCGCGACACATGCGGCAGCGACCCGTGTCGACATCATCGCCGCCGCGCACCGGTTGCTTGACGAGCCGCGCGGAAGCGCGCTCTCGCTCGATGAAGTCGCGCGTGCGGCCGGCGTCACGCGTGTCACGCTGTACAACCACTTCGGGTCTCGCAGTGCGCTGCTCGCCGCCGTCTTCGAGGATCAGGGGCGCGTCATCGGTTACGAGCGCGTGCGCGCCGCGCAGGCGCTGCCGGACCCGCGCGAAGCCCTAACGAGCACCCTGCGGGAACTGGGGCGCGCCTGGTCCGCCAAACGCACGGCGTTGCGGCGTACTTTGGCGCTGGCAGTACTCGATCCCGAGGTGGAGCAGCTCGTTATGCGCTACGAGCGGTACCGCCGCGCGGATATCGCGGAGCTGGCGCAGCGCCTCGCCCGTGCCGCACTCCTTGGCCACGGTCTCTCCGGCGACGAGGCAGCGGCGCTGCTGGGGACACTCACGGGGTTTCAGTTCTTCGACACTCTGACGCTGCTCGATACATCTCCCGCCGTGGCCACGCGGCGCCTCATCCACCTCGTCACCACCGCGCTGGGGGTCTCAGCGCACCACTAACGCCCTCCTGCCTAACCGTTCGCTGCGAAGGGCGTCGCAGCGGCATCCAACGTCTAACCCGACTTTCTCATGCATCCCATCACCGTCGCATCGATGAACATCGCCGCCGCGCGGCCAAGTGACGCTGTCGCCGTGATACGCCGTACCCTGGCGCTCGCGCATCGCTTCTTCAATGCGGTCGTCATACTCGCCGTGGTCGCGCAGTACTACACGATCGGACTCGTCATGTTTGGAGTCACCGGGCTCACGCTGCATCGCTCGATCGGGTCCGTCACGCTGATTGGCGGCCTCCTATCGTTTCTGACAGCGCTCGGCGCCGGCCGCGTCCTCGCGCGGCCGCTCGCGGCGCTCGGAATTCTTGGGCTGCTGCTGCTCCAACCCGCTCTCGCCTTCGGGCTGCGCGGAGCGGCACCAGCATTTGCCGCGCTGCATGCCGTCAATGGCCTGCTCATCCTTGGCCTGGCCGTGAGAATGCACCTTCGTGGCCCCACACGGATGTGAGACGACGAAACCCTCCTCTCGATATCGGCATCTAAAGGGATTGTTCAGACTGGCGTATTGTGGACCTACAAACGTCGTCTGTCGCCGATTCGCGCGTCCCCTACGCCGTCGAGGTGTCGTTATGCACTCCAGACTTGTGTTCTCCGCCCTGCTCCTCTCGGCAGTTGCGCTACCAGCACAGCGCGCCGATCGCTTCGAACGCGACTGCGACGACAACTGGTCCGATCGGCGACGGGAACACTTTTGCGAGGTGCGCGAGTCACGCATGCGCGTGCCTCAGCGACAGCTTCTCGTCGACGGCGGTGACAATGGCGGTGTTTCGTTCTACGGCTGGGACCGCGACGAGGTCCTCGTGCGTGCGATGATTCGAGCCACTGGTGAATCGCGCCGGGATGCGGAGGAGCTCGCCCGCGCGGTGCGAATCGATGTAAGTGACGATCGCATCCGCGCCGAAGGGCCGAGCACTCGCAGTCGCTACTCGGATTGGTCGGTGAGTTACGAGGTCATGGTGCCGCGGCGCATCAATCTCGCGGCGAACACGCGCAACGGCGGCATCTCCGTAGAGCAGGTCGACGGCCGCATGGAATTCGAGGCAGAGAACGGCGGCATCTCGGTACGTGACGCGGGCGGC
>JBFMFA010000423.1:0-3946 GCA_040753195.1 Gemmatimonadota bacterium
TGCCACGGGCGATCGGTGCCGGGACGACCAGCGAGTCGCCCACGGCGAGGCGGTGCGTGGAATCGTTGTTGAGCGCGAGTATGCCGCAGCCCCGGCAGTGCTGAATCGGAATGCGCAGCGCCGCGACTCCGCGCGAGGAGTCGACGGCCATGACGCGAGCGACGACGATCGCACGATCGGGGCTCAGCTGCACGCGTGGTTCACTCCCGCCGCGCACGAAGTCAAACGAGGTCAGCACGATTCCAACCGAATCGACCAGGAATGCGCTCCCTTGCTGGCCATCGCGCCAGATCGGAAAGACGCCGCGCCTAACCACGGCTGCGGCAGAATCGAGCGGTAGGGCGGGGAGCAGCGCGCTGGCGGTCGCCGGGATGGTGCTTTGCGGCACCGCAGCGCTCGCGATCGGCGTGGTGTCGGCGGGCGCGACGAGGCTGGTCGAGTCGGCCTGCTGGGGTCCGGCGTCGGCGATCTGCCATACGAGCACCGCGACGAGCGCGACCGTGGCTCCGACGGCCGTTAGGCGTCGCGCGAGGGATGGTCTCTTCGCGGCGGGCGGTGCGCCTAACAACGGCGCCGGTTCGCTGGTGACCGCCTCGGGGATGGCCGCAACCTCCGCAGGCGGTGCGGGGGCGACCTCCGCTGCTTGCTGCACACTCGGCATTGGCGCCGGCGGCGTGAACTCCATCGACGGCATGGCGCGCACCGGCGTCGAGTGCGGCGAACGGGACGGCGTGATAAAGCGCTGCCGCAACGCTTCGCGATACCGCTCCATCGTTTCGGTGGGCGGCATTTCGCCGATCGCTGCTTCGAAGTCGCGGCCGAAATGCTGCACATCCGCGTAGCGATCCGCGGCGTCCAGGGCGAGACCGCGATCCAGTATCTCCTGGAGCGCCTGGGGCCACGCGATCTCGGGTCGCACGTCGGCGAGCTTCCGCGGCGCGCTCGTTAGGCGTGTGAGGAGCGCGTCTTTGGCCGCGCCCTGCGGGAATGGGAACTGGCCCGTGAGGGCGTAGAACCCGATCAGTGCCAGCGCGTACTGGTCGCTGCGACTGTCGAGGGCGTCGCCAGTCAGCTGCTCGGGGCTCATGTAGTCGGGCGTTCCGACGATCATCCCGGTCGACGTGAACTGCTGCGTCGCCGATTCCATCGCGCGCGAAATTCCAAAGTCGACGAGCTTGACGAGGTCCGTCCCCCAGCGCGTCGAACCGAGCATGATGTTGTCCGGCTTCAGATCTCGATGCAGGATGCCCAGCCCGTGCGCAGCGCTCAGCGCGTCGGCCGCTTGTGCGATGATATCACCGGCGCGCGCGGGGTTAAGCGCGCCTTCCGATTCGAGAACCGTGGATAGCGGCTCGCCCGGCACGTACTCCATCGCGATGTACACCAGGCCGCCCGCCGTCTCTCCGAAGTCGTAAACGGCCGCTACGTTCGGATGATTGATCTGACTGGCGTTTTCAGCCTCGCGATGGAAACGACTCACCGCGATCGGGTCACTCGTCAGCGCTTCCCGCATCACCTTGAGCGCGCTCTTGCGCTTCATGCGCACATGTTCGGCGAGGAAGACTTGACCCATGCCGCCGATCCCGATGCGCTCGATGATGTGATAGCGGTCGGCGACGATCGTGCCGACAAGGTCGTCGGCCGGCTGCTCCAGGACGAGTGCTGCCCCATCCACTGAACAGAAGCGCGATTCGGCGCCGTAACTGGCGCCGCACTGGGGGCAGACCTTACGCGGACTCACTCGATAGGGGACGGAGACTGAATGGCCGGCGCCGAGCCAGAGAGCCTTGCAGGCTGGAAGGTGAGAGTGGCTCGCGCCGCCCGGAAATCTAAGTTGCTGACGGTGCAAACATGGTCAAGGAGCAACGCCAGGTTTCAGAGGCACGTTCAGGGGCGACATCGGAAGACGTAACTGCCGCCGTTAGGCTGCTTTAGCAAGGGCCATGTACAACGATCGCCGGAGTCGTTTTGCGCGAGTCTCATATTCGTCCTCGGGTGTCTGAATTCTGATCTCGCGCGAGCTCGCCGTTGCCGCGATAGTGCGGCTTCACCCATCGCTCGGGCGGCCCTGCATGCGTCGCAAATCCTCAATCAGCCGGACGGTTCTTTTGCTCGCCTTCATCGCGTCGAGCGCCATTCCGGTCTACCCTGTGCGGGCGCAGTGGGAAAGTTGGCTGGGGAGCTGGATGATCTACGCCTTCGGCGCGTGCGGCGCCGCGGGCTGCCATCGCGGACCGAATCTGTGCGCGGTGGTCCTATCCGCTGATGATCCAGCCTACTGCTACGAAGGGTAGCGCCTCTCCGATGACGCTGTGCTGACGGTCACGCCTAGAGTCGAGCGCGATGGCTTCTGGGATTTCCGGCGCATCCGCGGAAGGCTTTCCGCGCATTGTCGCTCTAATCAGCGACGGACCTCGGGCCGCGCTGGCGCGGTTGCTCACCGAGCAGTTGGCGCCACACCCGGGCACGGTGCTGTTCGCGTCGGATACAGAAGAGCTAAGCCGAGCCGTTACGGCGGCATCCTTCGTTCTGGTCGAGGGGAGCCGGCTTGGCGAACTGACCGCCAGGGGCCGCGTACGCGAAGGCCCGCACTCAGCGGCCGGGCGAGCCCTGGTTGGCGAGCTTGGCGAGGTTGTCCTTGCCTGCCTCGACCGACTCCCTGGCAGCACGGCCAGCGCGTGGCGCGGAGCACTGCACGCGCCGCGCGCGTGGAGCGTCAAACGCGTGGCACACGCCGCCGGCGTCAGTACGCGGCAACTCGTTAGGCATTGTGCGGCGGCCAACTGCGTCGTTTCCCCCAAGCTCCTTCTGCTCGCGGCGCGGCTGGCTGCCGCTCAGACATTGTTACAGGGTCCGCGATCGCTCAATGCGGCGGTCCTGGCTCGCGCGTGCGGTTGGGTGGATGCCCGTTCATTTCGCATGGCGCTGCGTCGCGCCGGGCTGACGTCCGTTCGGTCGCTGCAGGAGCTGTCCGGCGGCCACGCCACGGTCAGCGACCTTGTCCTGCGCATCGCGGGAGCGGCGCCTAACGCAAAAGGCACATGAGACCTGTCGCATTTGTCCTCATGCGTGTCGCACACTGGCGCTGGCTCGGGCCAACGCACGGCGTCAGCTTGTGCGCTCACTCACGATGTGGTTCGACTACCTAACGGGAGGCGCTGTGAAAGTCCTTCGCGTATCGATCATCGCGGCAGCATTGGGGTTCGCCGCCACGGCCGCCTTCGCGCTCGGCACGCGCGCCGAAGCGGCAACCACCGCGGCTTGCGGCAACTGGGACTACTGTTTCTGTCTGGAGCTGGATTGCTACATGGGCGATCAGCTCTGCGCCACCGGGCCCGGCTTCGAATGCTACCAGTGGTAAGGCGCCAATCGCGATGCGACAGGGTCAGCCTCCTTACAGACCGCGCAAGCAGTTCCCATCCGAATGGGTGGCGGCCATTGCGCTTGCCGCCCTCCTCGGCGTCGGTGGGGGCACCTTCCTGCGGGCCAGCGAAGCGCGCACCGGCGCGGCGCCACCCGTCGACGAGGCCATCGTGCGCGCGTTAGGCGCGCCCACCGGCGTGCTCGCGGTAATCAACCCCGTCAACTGTGCCGTCACGTCCCGCGACGTCACCGCACTCAACGCACTGGCCACGACGTCCGGGATCCGTGTGACGGTTCTCCTGCTTGCCGTGACTCCACACGATTCCAGCATCCGGCGCGTGCGCACCGACTTCGGTTTTGCACCGACTGTAGCTGTCGCCAGCGCCGGATCGGTCGATCCACGCACACTTCCCGGGCACTTTCGCATTCCCTTTATTGCCGTCGTCGTGCGAGGCCAACTGCGCCACGCGGCCTGGGGCGAATCGCTCAAGGCCATTCATGCATGGCTGCCGCGCCTAACGGGCGTGCACACCCCATCCGCGTCAGGACTCGATTCAGCGTCGTTTTAGTCGCGGCTATGGCC
>JBFMFA010000424.1:0-3937 GCA_040753195.1 Gemmatimonadota bacterium
TAGAACGTGTGGCCCACGAGGACGCCGCCGCTGAAGGGAGGCACGGTCGTGTCGCTCGCCAGTCGCGCATCGACATAGCGTCGTTGCTGCGCGCCGAGCGCGAGGGGCGCGACGAACAAGAGAATCAGCAGGAGCGCGATGCGAGTCGAGCGAGTCATATGTTCTCCGAGCCGAGGGTGGTGGACGACGATGCCTAACGCTGTTCTTGCGCTACGGTTCATCGCCGCTGGGGCCGTAGATCTGCGGCACCGTAGATCCCATCGGACGCAGATAGGTCGTAATCTGACCGCGGTGGTGCACGATGTCGAAGAGAAAGCTCCACGCCATGGGCGACGCCGGTCGCTTGCTGCCGAAGAAATCGAGCATTCCGCTCCAACGCTCGGCGGGGAGCGCGGCCCAACGCTTCGCCATGTCCGCGCTCTGCTTGTCGTACGTATCGACCACTTCCTTCATGGTGGCCGGCGTCGGGGGCGGCATCCACTCGGCTTTCCCGCTCTCCAAAGCGTCGATGATCATCTTCTCTTCGCACACGATCTGCCACGCGATCTCGTGCGCGGTACGTGACTTCGGATCCGGACGATAGGTAGAGCCCTCCGGAATTCTCGAAAGCACTTTGCGTGTGGTCTTTGATTCGTTCAGCCAGAAATCGGTGAAGAGCGCTTGTTCGTCCACGGCCGCCTCAGAGGCGCGTTATCAGGGGTACGCGAAGTTACACGCCGGCGTGCGGTTCGCGACCTCAGGCCGGCCAAAACGCCTATCGCTCCACCTTTCGGGACCATTGCCGAAACACTGGACCGTTCCCACTGCAAAGGGACTTCGGCGACTGCCGCTGAACCGGCCGCCCCGTATCTTCGTCGCGACCGTTCAACCAGGTGTGTGATGTCGCGTCGCTTTCGGATCTGTATTGCAGCCGGACTCGTTGGCTGCGGGTCGCAGTCGAATAATGTCGACTGGCCGGTTTATCAGGGGAACCACGACCACACGCACTACACGACGCTGAACCAGATCTCGCCGGCAAACGTCGCGCAGCTCGCGGTCGCCTGGACGTATGACACGAAAGACGCATTTCAGGGATCGGAGATGCAATCGAATCCGGTCGTCGTCGATGGCGTGTTGTACGCGATGTCGCCAAAGCAGCGGGCGTTTGCGCTCGACGCGGCGACGGGGAGGGAACTGTGGTCGTTCGACCCGACGGGAGGGAATTTCACCGGTCCGCGCATCCGCTATCGCGGTGTGGTCGTGCATAACGGGCGCGTCTACTTCAACTATCGGTACCGGCTGTTCTCGATCGACGCGAAAACCGGCCAGCAGGCGCCGGGTTGGGGGAACGACAGTGGCTGGGTAGATCTGCGGGCAGGGCTGGGCCGCCCAGTCGAAGGTCTGTCCGTGAGCGCGAGTACGCCCGGTGTTGTTTACCAGGATCTGCTCATCATCGGCACATCGGTGCCGGAGGCGCTGCCCTCGGCGCCAGGCGACGTTCGCGCGTTCGACGTGAATACCGGAGCGCTGCGCTGGAGCTTTCACACTATCCCGCACCCCGGCGAACCGGGCTACGACACATGGCCACCTAACGCGTGGCAATACGCGGGCGGCGCCAACGCGTGGTCCGGTGTTACGGTGGACCAGCAGCGCGGCATGGTGTTCTTCGCGACCGGATCGGCGTCGTTTGATTTCTACGGCGCGAACCGGCTAGGCGACAACCTCTTCGCGAACTCGATCGTCGCTCTCGACGCCAGTAACGGCACGTATCGCTGGCATCAGCAGGTGTTAAAGCACGATCTGTGGGATCGCGATCTCCCAGCCGCGCCGACGCTGGTGACCGTCACGCACGATGGCCGCCGTGTCGACGCCGTCGCGCAGATCACCAAAACGGGACACGTCTGGTTGCTGGAGCGGGACACCGGGAGTGAGTTGTTCCCGAGCGAGTGGATAGCCACGCCGCGCGCTGACCTGGACGGGGAAGTCGCCGCCGACTCACAGCGGTTTCCGACACAGCCTCCGCCCTTCGCGCGTCAGCAACTCAGCGAAGAGGGCCTAACGAATCGAACACCAGAAGCACGCGCGGCCGCGCTCAAGATCTTCAGCGAGAATCCCACACCGCATCCGTTCACGACGCCGAACCTGAAGGGACTGATCATCTTCCCCGGCGTTGACGGCGGTGGCGAGTGGGGCGGCCCCGCGTTCGATCCGGAAACGGGCATGCTGTACGTCAACTCGAACGAGATGGCGTGGGTGGTGAAGATGGTCCCGCGCGAGGAGAGGTCGCTCTTCGGTGCGTTCTGCGCCGAGTGCCATGGGGCGCAGAACACGCCGCGCGCGCCGACGTTGAATGGGGTGGGGCAACGCCTAACGCGTGAGGCAATCGTGCGCGCCATCCGCGACGGGACCGGGCGCATGCCGGGCTTCGCGGTTGTGCTCGATAGCGCCGGCATCGAAGCGCTGGCGGATCAGCTGCTCACTGGAAAACCGGCTCGCGGTTCACCGGCGAAGTACCCTGGGTTCTCGAAGTACCGCAACACGGTCTTCGACATCTTCCTCGATCACGAGGGATACCCGGGCGTAGCGCCGCCATGGGGGACGCTCAACGCGATCGACTTGAACAAGGGCACCATCGCGTGGACGATACCGTTCGGTGAGTATCCCCAACTCGTCGCGCAAGGCCTAACGAACACAGGGACCGACAATTACGGCGGCGCCATCGTCACGCAGAACGGCTTGCTGATCATCGCGGCCACCACCTACGACAACAAGATCCGTGCGTTCGACAAGACCAACGGCAAACTGCTCTGGGAGGCTCAGCTGCCGGCGGCGGGGAATGCGACCCCGTCGACCTACATGATCAACGGGAAGCAATACATCGTGATTGCGTGCGGTGGAGGGAAAAACGACGCGCCGAGTGGCGGAACGTACGTCGCGTTCGCGCTGCCGTAGGCACAACGTCGCGCCTAACGTCAACAGCAAAAGATGTCAGCAGTACCACTGTCGCTCACGCCCCTAATCGGCAGGTCCGATGAGCTCGCCGCGCTCTGCAGTCTGCTCGAGTCGAATCGCCTGCTGACGCTCACCGGCGCCGGCGGTAGCGGAAAGACAAGACTGGCTGCCGAAGTGGCCGTCCGCTCCGTTGAAGGTTTCTCTGACGGCGTGCTCTGGATCGAACTTGCCCCGTTAGGCGACCCTGACCTGTTGCCGACGTATCTGCTCGATGTCCTCGGTCTCGAGCCCGGTGCGCGTCCTGCGATGACGGCGCTGATGGATTCGCTGCGCGAGCGCGAAGCGCTGATGGTCCTCGACAACTGCGAGCACCTCGTGGAAGCGTGCGCCGCACTCGTCTCGATTCTCCTCCGTGGCTGTCCTCACGTGCGGGTTCTGGCGACAAGTCGCGAAGCACTTGGCGTAAACGGCGAACGCGCGTGGCTCGTCCCCGGTCTTGCCTTGCCTCCCTCCGACGTGGCGCCGGTTGCCGACATCGCCGAGTCCTCAGCGGTCAAGCTGTTCGTCGAACGCGCGCAGGGCGCGCTCGCTTCCTTTCACCTAACGACGGCGAACGCGGGAGCCATTGCGCATATATGCCGTCGCCTCGACGGCCTGCCGCTCGCGATCGAACTCGCCGCGGCGCGTGTCCGCACACTCCCGCCCGAAGAACTGGCCACACGGCTCGACGACGCGCTACGTGTGCTTGGCGCGGGGGCCAGGACCGCCACGTCCCGACACCGCACGCTGCGCGAGACCGTGGATTGGAGTTACAGGCTCCTGGATGAGCGCGAGAAGACATTACTGCAGCGCCTCTCGATGTTCGCTGGCGACTTCACGCTGAACGCTGCGGAATCGGTAGGCGCGGATGTGGATTTGGATGCGGCCGACGTGCTCGACATCATTGGCGCGCTCGTCGCCAAGTCGCTCATCGTTATGCGCGAGTCGGAAGGCACCGCGCGTTATT
>JBFMFA010000425.1:0-3935 GCA_040753195.1 Gemmatimonadota bacterium
GGCGAGGAGAGCTTCCATGCCTGGACCAGACGCCTTGCTGATACTGAGCTCAAAGCGCTGTTGGCGGGAACCTAACGAGGAATCAATGACATACGTGATCACGGAAGCATGCATCAACGTCAAAGACCGCAGCTGCGTCGACGTCTGTCCAGTGGACTGCATTTATGAAGGCGCCGAGCAGCTCTACATCCATCCCGACGAATGCATCGATTGTGGCGCGTGTGAACCCGAATGCCCCGTCACAGCAATCTTTTCGGACGGTGACGTGCCGGCGGCAATGACACGTTTCATACAACTCAATGCCGAGGCGTTCACGGGTGCGACCCCTCCCGTGAAAGCGTCGCGTAAATGACGACGAGCTGTGTTGCTTGCCCGTGCAACGACGAGCGACGCATTGAGTGCGTCCGCTCTGGTGACCCCGTCGCGTTCGAACAGGTCTTTCGCACGTACCACACGCAACTGTACGGCTTCGCGTATCGCTATCTGCGATCGCAGCCCGCCGCCGAGGACGTCGTGCAGGAAGTGTTCGCGACGCTGTGGGAAGATCGTACCCGCTTCGCCAAATCCGGATCCATCGGAAGGTTTCTTTTCGGTGCCGTTCGCAATCGCGCGATCAGCTATTTGCGGCGCCAGATCGTTGAGCGCCGCTGGCAGACTGACAGCGTTAACTCACATCTCGCGGTCGATTTGAACGCCGTCGAACGCGACCTGCATTATGCGGAATTGCGGCAGGTTGTGGACGAGGTAGTCGCCAGTCTACCTGAGCGTTGCGGGGTCGCGTGTGTCTTGCGATGGGAGCGGCAGCTGAGCTACGCCGAAATCGCGACCGCGATGGGGATTACAGTCAAAACCGTGGAGACGTATCTCTTGCGGGGCACGAAAGCCCTGCGCGCTCGGTATCGCGATCACCAGTCGCTCGAGTAGAAGACGCGGCCGCCAGCTGTGCCTGGAGTGCACACCATATAATAGATGTAGATGTCCGGTAGCCTGGCCCGACGGCGCAGGAACTGTGCGTCCCCCCCCTTGACCCTAAAGTGTACTTCAGGGCTTACGATTGCTTCGTCAACGGTGTGCCGGAGGGCACATGACTGCGTCAGGAACTCCGACAGCCGAACGATCGATCCGCATCGGCGATCTCGCCGCCCAGACTGGGGTGACCGTCGAGGCGCTGCGCTACTATGAGCAGCGCGGTCTCGTGCGCCCGTTAGGCAGGCGCGAGAGCGGCTATCGCGAGTATTCGGCAGACAGCGTCAGACTCGTGCGCTTCATCAAACGGGCGCAGAGTCTGGGCTTTACGCTCACGGAAGTGGAAGAGCTTGTGCAGTTGCGCGAACGAGCGTGGGCCGGAGATGCACCCTGGCAGTTGCGCGACGCGGCGGAGGCGAAGCTGGCGGACATCGATCGCCGCTTGCGGGAGCTCAATGCACTGCGCGGCGCTCTCGCTGACATGATCGCTGCGTGCGATGTCAGTTGCAGGGAAGGCGAATGCTGCACTGACACAGTTCCGTGCGCACTCGTGGAAGCCCTCGACACACCGTCTGACGAATCCAACCACACTTCAGAACGGAGGACGTCATGACGAACGAGCCTTGCCCCTGCGGCGAAGATTGCCCGTGTCAGCCGAGCACCAACTGTTGCTGATGACACGAAAGCGGGAACGCAGATAACGCAGAAACGGCGCAGATAGACGCAGATCAAAAAGCAATACTACCGGTCTGTCTGCGCCATCTGCGCAGTTCCCGCGTCGTCTGCGTTCACGCTGTGATCATTGCGGCGACGAATTCCGCTTCGTTGCCTCGATATCAATCGTGATCGTGATCTCATCACCAACAACCGGTGCCGCTTCTACGGCGCGGTTGTAATGCAGATTGAAGTCGTGCCGGTTGATCTTTGTCGTCGCGCTCGCGCCAATGCGCTGCGACTGCCCCTGATTGAGCGGCGGCGTTGGCCCGTCCACATCGAGCACCACTTCCTTCGTCACGCCGTGAATCGTTAGGTCGCCGATCAGCTTGAACGTCCCTGGTTCTCCAGGCTCTGCGCGCTTTGACACGAACGTGATCGTGGGATACTTCGCCACGTCGAAGAAGTTCTCGCTGCGCAGATCGTCATCGCGTCGCTGCACGCGCGTGTTTACCGAAGCTGCGTCGATCGTCACGTTCACGGCGATCGTGCTCACATCGTTCCCGACCATCTGAATCGTTCCCGACAGCTTGTCGAACTGACCGCGCACCGTCGACACCAGTAGATGTCGCACCGCGAATTGGGCGGCCGTGTGATTAGGATCGATCGTCCACGTATCGGCCACCTGCGCGCCGAGTGGAGCAGTCACTGCAAACAGGGTAGAGACCAACAACGCACGCTTCACAAACGACCTCCAGGTTAAGAGTCAGCGCGTCGAACGCCTCGAGAGGTAATCACGCAACGCATCACTTGCCGTGTCGATTGTCACGGGGAGTTTGGCGCCAGCGTTCAACAGCGCTTCGACGACGCCAACGAAGTCTCCCTCGCGGCATCGCCAACCGTGCACCGAGCCATACAACGCCCAGCGCATGGGTGTTCCCTGATACGTTGACTCCACCGCATCGACCGCCGCGCCGTAGCGCAGTAACTCGCGCACGATCTTCGAGTTCCCTAAGAACGCGGCCCAATGCAGAGCCGTTGCACCTTCCTGTCCGCGCGCGTCGGTCGGCCAGCCGGCTGCCAGGAGAAGCTCTACGGCGGCCAAGTTCTCATCCTGCGCCGTGTCGACGAGTTTGCGCCGCGCCGCGTTAGGGAGTTGCCGCAAGAGCCCCGGGTTCTCGGAGACGAGCTGATGAACGAGCCGCTTATCAGCCAGCCGACTCGCTTCGACGAGTTTGACGTGGTCCGGGCTTCGTTCCATGAGCAGACGCCAGATGTCTTCGCGGCCAAAATCCCTCGCTATCTCGTGGGCTGTCTTATTGCGACCTAACGACCACAAATAGATGTGACCGGCAGCCAGCCGCCCCGTTGTCGGATAAAACTCGGGGAGGGCAGTTGTTATGACGGCATTGGGGTCGGCATCGAGGTAACGGCGCACGAGATCGATGTCCCCGAGTGCGACCGCCATGAGGATGTCGGTGCGGGCCCCGCGCCTAACGAGGTGACGCGCCAGTTCAGTGCGGTCGCGGATCATCCACTGCGCGGGGGTCCCCTCGTGGTCTACATCCAGAGCGTCGATGTCGGCTCCGTGATCGAGCAGGAAATCCGCGACGGCGACGCTCCTCGCAAAGTGCAGCGGCGTTTGACCGTCGCCGCCTCGCGCATGCACCACGTTCGGATCGCGCGCGACGAACTCGCGCAGCTCGTCGAGCTTGTCGAGATGCGCGGCAGAATGCGCATCGAGGCGCGCACCGCGGCTCATCAAAAACTCGGCGAACGCTGCATCGGCTCCGTCCAGGACCCCCCAGCTCCCGGGCTCCCAATCGCTGCGCGCGTTGATGTCCGCGCCAAATTCGAGCAACAGATCGACGAGCACCCTACTTCGGCGATTCGCCGCTTCGAGGATTGGCCGCGCGCCAAAAGATAGTTCGGGCCACGGATCGTTGATCGCCTCTCGCAACACCGCATGGCCCTCGAACAACAAGCGCACTTTGGCGATGTCTTGTGCACGCGCCGCCTCGATGAGTGCCTTGCGTGGCTCGGGTTCGGCGTCGAGACCCTCGATGTGTTCCTTGAGGGCGGCCCACGTCGCGAAGCCGTACTCTTGCGCGACGACATGTTGCGCATCGGCGAGCTTGGCAGCGCTCGGTGCAACGCCTAACGCGCTGAAACGCGCCACGGCGCCGGCGTCCCCGTGTTGGGAGTCGTGAAGCAGCTCTTTGGCTTGCTTCTTCAGGTGCTCGATGTTCGGTCGAGCGGGCAGGATGGACATACGACCTCCTTCTGTGCGCCCAATGTCCGCTCGCTTGGGCAGA
>JBFMFA010000426.1:0-3918 GCA_040753195.1 Gemmatimonadota bacterium
TCCACAACGGTGCCTTCCTCCTGGCGCACAACTTCGGCTTCTTCTACCGCTTCGGGCGCCCCGAGGGTTCCCAGCCCGGGATGGAGCGGGGAAGTCGCCTAACGATTGGCCCCGACGCCTATCAGTTCTACCTGAACCTCGGACCGATCGGCCCCGCGGCCCGACGCCTGATGCCTGCTGATTCGGCGCCCGTATGGCACGAGTTCGTTAGGCACGTCGCGTACGACGACTGGAATCGCGCGCGCGACATCAGCCAGCACCTCAAGGGCATCCGCCCTGCCGTGCTCGTGGTGGGGGGACACTTCGACACCGAGGACCTGCAGGGTCCTTGGCGTACCTGGCGGGCCATCGAAGAGCTGTCACCCGGCAATGACGCGAAGATCATCATGGGCCCGTGGTCGCATGGTGGTTGGGGACGGGGCGACGCAAACGTGCTGGGGAATCAGCGCTTCGGCGCGCCGAGTGGTCCGTTTTTCCGCGACTCGGTGGAGTACCCGTTCTTTGCGCATTACCTCAAGGGAGCACCCGACCCGTGGCTTGCCGAAGCGACGATCTTCGAGACCGGTAACAACGTGTGGCGCCGGTACGACCAGTTCCCGCCGGCGAACGCCGAGAAGCGCACGCTCTACCTGCACCCCGGAGGGCAGCTCGCTTTCACTCCGCCGCCGGCTGCCGGCGCGGCGGCCGCGTATGACAGCTACCTCTCGGATCCAACGAAGCCGGTCCCCACTAGCGATCGCATCGAGGGACAGGGGATGCCGCGCGACTATATCACTGCCGACCAGCGCTACGCATCGCGACGGCCAGACGTACTCACGTACATGACCGACGTGCTCACAGAAGACGTGACCGTCGTGGGACCCGTCGCCCCCGTCCTGCACGTGGCGACGAGCGGGACCGACGCCGACTTCATGGTGAAGCTCATCGACGTCCAGCCGGACACGGTCCGCAATTGGGATGGGGACACGAGTGGCTTCACGCGGGCGGGTGCGCAATTCCTAATTCGCGGCGAGCCATTTCGCGCGCGATATCGCCGTTCATGGTCGAAGCCAATCCCGTTCGTCCCCAACCGGCCGGACTCGCTCACCTTCGAGATGCCTGACGTGAACCACACCTTCCGCAAAGGGCACCGCATCATGGTGCAGGTGCAGAGCACGTGGTTCCCGTTCATCGAACGGAATCCTCAGACTTTCGTACCCAACATCTTCGAGGCGAAGCCGTCCGACTACCGGACAGCGACGATGCGGGTGTATCGGAGTGCCGCACGACCGTCGCGCGTGGAGGTGCGCGTCCTTCCCGAGAGACCCGGGTGTTACGGTGCGCGTATGCGGTAACGACCCGCGCGCTTCGGACGGGCAGCTACTCGATGTTCACTTTGGGGATGCCCGAACAATGCGAGCGGTAACCGAGAGCTGCCCTACGTGACGCATCGCGTGTTCGGCACCATGCACAAGGCAACCGATTACTGTGGAAGGGAGCTGCGCACGTCCCACGCCGCGGAAATCGCCAAGTGTTGTGACATCGATCGTGCGCAGCTCCGCGATAGCCGAGTCGACGCGTGCGGACAAGACGCCGAGAATCGTTGGAACGTCCGACTTGAGAAGTTCGCGACCCTCTAACTGAATCGCCGCGCGCTGCCCATTCGAAAGCTCACTCCCGCGGGCGTAGGTGAAGAGGCGATCGATGACTCCGGCGATATGTCGCACATGGAAAGCCGCGGAGGCTACACCAGCCGGTCGGGCGTTCCACTCCTCCTCGGTCAGAGGCTCGACGATCTCACCGACACTCTCGCGCACTTGAAGAAGAATGTGCGCAATGGGCTGAAGGATCGCGGGGACGCCGTCGATGGGACCGCGCTGCCACCACTCAGTGCTCGCCATTCTTGTCACGTCCCTCGCTCGCGTCGGACCGAGACCTGCTCAACAAGTGCCGCAACCACATAACTGGCCAATGCGCTACCAAGCGAGAGTAGAAACGGATACGCGTGTCCACTGAAGCTCGCCACGAGATACGTCAACGTTGCTGCCAGCAGTGTCAACAGCGCGGCCCTCGCGCCGCCGAACGACGTAAAAAGGCCGAACGTGATCGTCACCAGCGCACCTGCGCTCCCAAAGGCAGACGCCTGCTCAACCAGAACAAACACTCCCTCAGACCGCAACGCCAACACATAGGCGATGATCCCAAACACCGCCACACCGCTGCGCGCCACAACAACCTTTACCCGTTCACTTGTTATGCCTAACGTGGGAACGATCAAGTTATGCTCCAACAGCCCCGACGCGATCAGTAGCGTGCTGTTCACCGTCGACAGGATCGCGGACGTCAACGCCCCCGCAAAAATTGCATAACCGACAGTCGGCAACGTGGTGCGCGCGACGACCGCCATCAGCTGCTCGGAATCATCCATCGTCGGAATCAACCGATATCCCACCACGCCGATGAAAACCGGAATCAAGCCGACGCTGATGTACAACAACCCAGCGAACAGCGATGCGCGCTTCGCCACCTCCGCGCTGCGCGTGGCGATGATGCGCCCGACAATTTCGGTCGTCACGAGCGAGCCCAACACCGGTATGGCCCACTCCTCCATCGTGTCCAGAAGCGACGTGCCTTCGCCGTGCAAACTCACGCGCCCGGACTGCGACACCGCGCTCACCGCCTGATCGACGCCGCCAAGCAGTGTGATAGTGGCCACCATCACGATGAGCAGTCCAACAACCAAAAGCACACCCTGCAGCAAATCGGTCACGGCATCGGCGAGCAGCCCGCCGAACATCGTATAGCCAATCGTTAGGCCAGCTGCGATCGCAATGGCGGTGTTCACTTCGAGCGCTGACGCGCTCGTCGACAGCACATGTCCGAAGGCCCGAATCTGCGCCGCCGACCACAGGATCGAGCCGGGGATCAGAATCACGGCCGCCACGCGCTCGACGAGCACCGAATACCGCTGTCGATAGAGATCCGCGAGGGTCGTCATTTGCCGACGCCACAACGGAACGGCGAAGATCAACCCGCCGAGTATCAGACAAAGCCCGTACCCGAACGGCTCCGCATTCGCCAGCGTTAGGCCGTCCCGATATGCCGTGCCTGACGAGCCGACCATTGTCTCGGCGCCGAACCACGTCGCGAAAATCGAAAACGTCGCCAGCAGCACCCCGAGACTGCGGCCGGCGACGAGATAGTCCGCTTCGTTTTTGATGCGACGTGAGATGTAGACGCCGATGCCGAACTGAAGGAGGAGATAAACCAGGACGGCGGCGAGCGTCGGCGTCATGCGGGGTCAAAAGGGGTCTGACCGCAGCTCACCCCAGGTGTCTGACCCCAAAGGTTCATTCCACCGCATCCAGCGGCAATCCGACGCGAAACACGGTCTCGCCGGGCCGCGACGTATAGTCAATCTCCGCGCGATGGCGCCTCGCGATGCGCTGCGCGATATCCAGGCCGAGGCCAGTCCCGTCGCCTTGCGGTTTGGTCGTGAAAAACGGATCGAAGATGCGCGCGCGAATTTCCTCGGGAATGCCCGGGCCATTATCCTGAATGCGGACCACGAGAAATCCGTGTTCCCGCCGCGCGCTCACGATCACCGCGCCGGTCCCGTCTTTCGGCGCCGCGTCCAGCGCATTGTCGATCAGATTCATCCACACCTGATTCAGCTCGCCGCCGAAGCCTAACGCCCTCGGCAGATGCGGCTCGATTTCGGTTTTGAGCGAGATCATGTGACGACGTGCCTTGGACGCCAACACCGTCACGGTATCCATGAGCAGTTGGCCGACATCGACAGGCTCGGCTACCTGAGCTTTGTCCATATGTGTAAAGCGCTTGATGGACGACACCAGCTCGAAGATCCGCTTCGTGGTATTCTCGATGTCCCGCGTCAGCGCCTGCGTGGTACATCCACTCGCGATCCAGCGTACGGCG
>JBFMFA010000427.1:0-3913 GCA_040753195.1 Gemmatimonadota bacterium
TCGCGTCCTGCTTGTCGAACGGGACGCTGACGATCTCGAGTACGTTGCGGTGTATCGGCTGGTCGCCCAGAGGCGATAATCGGGACGAGAGAACGCTGCAAAAACCTCGACCACTCTAGGCTCGAGGGGTACTTTAGCCGCACCCTCGCCCCCCTCCATACATGACTGCCGCGAGCTCTGAAGTGAACGGGATTCATCGCAAGCGCCTGTTCCTCGGCATTTGCCTGGCTCTCGTTCCCACCGGTGCATCGTTCGCCCTCGTCAGCAACATCCTGGTTGCCCTGAAGCAGGAGTTCATCCTAACGAACTATCAGGTGGGCCTCATCGCCGGGGCCGCGTTGTGGGGCATGGCAATCTCGCTCCTCGTGATCGGTCCCATGTTGGAGGCCTTCGGCTTTAAGAACGGCGCGCGCATGGCCTTCGCCGGCCATGTGATCGGTATAACACTGATGATCACGGCCGCGACCCGAGCGGGTGATCCGTCGGCGTTCTGGATGTTGATGTTAGGCGCGGCCACGCTTGCCGTCGGCAACGGAATGATCGAGGTCACCGGCAATCCGCTCGTCGCCGCGCTGTATCCCGACCAAAAAACGACGCACCTCAACTGGTTCCACGCGTTCTTCCCCATCGGCCTTGTGCTTGGCGGCATCGCGGGGTTCCTGCTCGCAACATACGGCGGCTCGTTCGGCCGCTGGCCCTATCAGCTGGCGATCATCTACATCCCGATCCTCATCTACGGCGTGATGTTGCTCCCACAGAAATTCCCCAAGACCGAAAACGCCGAAGTGGGTCTGCCGTACCGCGAAATGTTCCGCTTCACCCTAACGAGCCCATTTTTCCTCATGATGGTCGCCCTCATGGCCATCACCACGTCGCTCGAGCTGGGCCCGATGCGCTGGATCCCTGCTGTGCTCACGTCACGCGGGCTCCACGGGATCCTCGTGCTCGTCTGGATCAGCGGATGGATGGTCGTCTTGCGAGCGCTCGCTAGTCACGCGGTGGAGAAACTTTCGCCGACGGGGATGCTGCTCATCGCCGCGACGCTGACCGGCAGCGGGCTCTTCCTGCTCAGCTTCGTCGAAGGGACGTGGTCGGCGTTTGCCGCCGCGACAATCTTCGCGTGGGGCGTCGCCTTCTTCTTCCCGACCATGGTCGGCGTAATGAGCGAACGTGTCCCCAAAACCGGCTCGTTAGGAATCGTCCTGATGGCCGGCATCGGACTCGGCATGTCCGGTGCCGTCGGCGTTCCGCTCATGGGCAAGCTGGCCGATCGTTATCTCGCCGAGTCACTCCCGGCCAACACGCTGGATGTGCTACAACGCGCCGATCAACAGCTCCCCATTTATATCGCGCGCGCCCAGAGCACTCCCGATCTCGCGTCCCTTGGCTACCGTGTGCATGAAGTCGAAGCGGCGCTCAACGCCACCAAGGCAGGGTTAGCGGCGCACGCGCAGAGCGGCAACATCAACAACGACCACACGGCGAACGCCCTGCGCGCGATCGTGGCGACGGCGATACCTAACGAGCCGCTCGTCGGCGAAGCGAATGCGATTCTGCAGCCCGCCGAGGCGGCGGGAGGACAGCGGTCGTTCCGCTACGTCGCGCCGGCCGCCCTCCTGCTCGTGCTCATCTTCGGCATCATGTACGTGAGAGACCGCGCGCGGGGCGGATACCGTGCCGAACGGCTGCAACGCGTAGCAGCCGCGCTCCTGCTCATGCTTCTACCCTCGCACGTCGACGCCCAAACACCTAACGCACAGCCAGAACGCCTCCGCGTCCTCTTCCTCGGCGACAACGGCCATCATCGGCCGACCGAACGAGCCAAAGAGCTGCTGCCGTCGCTCGCTCGCAACGGTATCGACCTCTTTTACACGGACGCCCGTGACGATCTGAATGACGAAGAGCTGAATCGTTATCACGCCGTGATGCTCTACAACAACCACCCGACGATCTCGCGTCCGCAGCTCAACGCGCTCCTGCGCTTCGTGGAGGACGGCGGCGGGTTGGTCGTGCTGCACTGCGCGTCCGCGTCATTCCAGAACTCGGAAGAGTTCGTTAGGCTCGTCGGCGCGGCGTTCAAGAGCCACGGAACCGGGACGTTCAGCGCGGCCCGCGTCGCGCCCGATCATCCCGTGCTGAAACGTGTGCCGGCATTCGAGACGTGGGACGAGACGTACATCCATAGCAAACACAATCCGGTCGATCGCACGGTGCTCGAGGTGCGCCGCGAGAATGGTCACGAAGAGCCGTGGACATGGGTGCGCACGTACGGCAAGGGTCGCGTCTTCTATACCGCGTGGGGCCATGACCAGCGCACTTGGGGGCAGCCGGGCTTCCAGCAGATGATCGGCCAGGCCGTACGCTGGACCGTCGGCGATTGGGCCCTAACGCGAATCGCCGTCGACCCGCCGACGCGCACGGTCGACCTCCAGGTGCCGCTGCCGACGTACAAACGGCCGCCAGCGCCATGGAACGTGCTCGATACCGCCATCACGAAAGCGCAAGACGCCCTAACGACGCCGCAGTCACTGCGGATGATGACGTTGCGCCCACGCTTTCGCGCCGAGCCGTTCGCGACGGAGCCGATGATCGGCAACATCATCGACTTTACCTGGGATGAACGCGGCCGCATGTGGGCGATCGAAACAAACGACTATCCGAATACGGTGCTCCCCGACAGCGTGCCCGGCGGAGATCGCATCCTCATCATTGAGGACACCAACCGCGACGGTCGTGCCGATCGTGTGAAGGTCTTCGCTCAGGGACTCAACCTGGCGACGAGCCTAACGTTTGCGAACGGCGGGCTGATGGTCGGCCAGGCGCCGCACATGCTGTTCTTCAAGGACACCAACGGCGACGACAAGGCCGACGAACGCAAGATCCTCTTCAGCGGCTGGCCGCGCACCGACACGCACGGCACGATCTCCAACCTGCGCTACGGCTTCGACAACCAGATCTGGGGCTCCGTCGGCTACAACGGCTTCCGCGGCACGGTCGGCAAGCATACCTACGGCCGCGGCGAGTTCAGCGCGGGGTACTTCCGACTCCCGGTGGACGGCTCCGATCTGGAATACCTCGCGCGCACGAGCAACAACACATGGGGGTTCGGCTTCACCGAAGACGGCTACGCCTTCGGCTCCACGGCGAACAGCCGGCCGAGCAACTTCATTCATATCCCTGTACGCTATTATCGCGCGTTAGGCTTGCGCGACACCGTGCTACCTGGCATTGCCGATCGGCTCGACATAGTCCCCCAGATCGAGATCTTGCAGGTCGACCAGTTCGGTCGCTACACAGCGGGAACCGCGCACGAGATCTACACCGCGCGTGCCTTTCCGAGCGAATACTGGAACCGCACCGCATTCGTGGCGGAACCGACCGGCCACGTGATCGGGCAGTTCCAGCTCATGGACAACGGCAGTGGCTTCAGCGCCAAGAACCGCTGGAGCTTCATGTCGGCGCGCGACGCGTGGGTGGCGCCGGTGCAAGTGAAGGTCGGCCCTGACGGTGCGCTGTGGGTCTCCGACTTTTACACGCTGGTAGCGCAGCACAACCCGACCCCGCGCGACACCACGCCGGCGAATCGAATGAAAGGGTGTTGCGTCACCGGTGCGGGACAGGCGTACGAAACGCCGAACCGCGACAAACTACACGGCCGCATCTATCGCATCTTCTACGATAGCTCGCGGACAAGTGGAGCAATGCGGTTGGACGCCGCAAGTCCGCAGCAGCTCGTTAGCGCGCTTTCGCACGACAACATGTTCTGGCGCATGACGGCGCAGCGGCTGCTCGTCGAGCGCAAACGTACCGACGTGGTGCCCGCGCTCGTGCAGCTCGTGCATACGCAGTCCGTAGATTCGTTAGGGCTCAATCCCGGCGCGCTGCATGCACTGTGGACGTTGCATGGGCTTGG
>JBFMFA010000428.1:0-3901 GCA_040753195.1 Gemmatimonadota bacterium
CATTGTCGGACGTTCCCTCGTAGCCCAGCGCCATCCCGAGTCTCCAACGTCCCAGCTGCACACCTTGTGCTCCTTCCAGCGTAACGCGCGTAGATGACGTGGGCGGGGCGTTCGTATCCGCGGGGATGAACGGACTCGAGGGATCCGCTGCGATGAGGACTGCGCCATTCCCTGCATCCTGGTGCCGCCGCTCCACAGCGACGCGACCGACTACCGCGCTCCCAGTTGTCACGCGCCGCCAGCCGCCTAACTCGGCGACAGACAGGGAGGCGCTGGTCGGATTTGTCGGGACGCGGTAATCTCCATGCACGTGCCGCGCGCTGATCGCGACCTGTGTGTACTCGTGGTGGATGTCATCGGCGAGTGCGGCCGGATTCCGCGCGCTCCAGGCCAACCCTATCGCCGGCGCAGGAAGGTCCAGCAGCCGCGGCCATGCCGCTGCCGTTGAGGCGGGAAGACCGAGGGCGCCGATAGGCGCCAGCGGCGACCAGCGCCAGCGCCACAGTGAATGACTCAGCACGCTACTCTCCTGCGCGCCGAGGAGAGACGCATTCGTTAGGTACAGTATTGACGCATAAGTACAGATTGCCGCGCGGGCGACGCTCCGACGTATCATCCGCTTCATCGCGCGCGTGATAGCGGCAGCGTGATTTCGAGGCCAAAACGGTTTCGTGCGAACAGCCGAGCGGCGCGGCCACTCGTGGACGGCTGGCCCAGGCGGTCGAGCGCATTGAAAGCATAGAACGACAGACGGCCGTTCGTTAGGATTGCCTTCGTTGCCTGCACGCTGAGCAGCCAGTCAGGCGGCGGTGATGCGGGAACGCTAGCGAGTCCCTGCCGCGGTTGGCGCAGATCGGCGTACTGCGCGTCGAGCCGCGCGTTAGGCGGAACGGGAACGATTACGCCGGTTCTCGTTACATATCCCGCCCACGCCAGCGTATCGGTCGCCGCTTGCTGCACGGTCCGCTCGTGCAGGAAGTATTGTACAGTCCCCGTAAGGACGAGCGCGAGCGACGGCTGATGATGCACGATCCGGGCCGTCGTCAAGGCGCGCTCGCCTCGCTGGCTGTCACCGCGCCAGAAGGCCGTCCGCGGCTGCCGTGCGTCCACCTGGAACTGACCCAGTCTGGCAAAAGGCCCGAAGTCGAGAGCGTTGTTCGTTAGGCGCGACTTTATCCACGCGCCGGTAAGCTCGGCTCGCGTGCGGATTGCGGTGATCTCAGGAAGGGTCAGGGTCCATTCGAGACCCGTGTTCGCGATCCTGTTGAGATTGGTGGGGACGTCCACGAAAACCGGGACCGTGTCGATCGAAGTGGGCGTGGGCGAAAACTTCGGCGGCCGGCCGCTGCCGATGACCGTGTCGGAGAGTGCGAAATGTGCGCGCTCTAGAAACGAAGGAGTCGACACGAATCCCGGGCTGCCGCGAGTCACGTCGCGAAAGCCAACCACGCTGAACGCCGCACCGCTGTTCCCGATGTCTACTTCGATCCCGACTTCACTCTTGTGTGCGACGGCGTAGCCTAACTGGGCGTTGGTCGGGTCTACAACAGAGGTCGTGAGCACAGCCAAACGTTCCGCGGGATTGGGCGGGAACCAGTTGACGTTGACGACATCGAAGTACTGTGGCGCTGGAAACAGCTCAGCGACACCGGGTTGCTTGGCCGTGACACCGGCGCCGGCTCTGAGGCGTAGCCACTGGCGCGGCGCGATCTCGATGTTCACGCGCGGTTGCAGCACCGCATCGCGCACGCGACTGGCCCACCAGCCTGCGTCGTGCAGCGCATCCATCCGGAGGCCCGCCTGCACGTCCAGCGACGCGCGTGAGCCTAACGCGCGCACCACACGAGCGTCGATGTAACTCGCGCTCGCGGCCACCGCGGGAATGTCATCGAAGCGGCGCGGTCTGTCGTAACCGTTGATGCCATTGAATGCGACCTGGGGCGGAAACTCAATGTTGAATTGATACCCGGGACCGCCAGTCCAGTCGCGACGCAGCTCGAGACCTGCTCGCAGGGTCCGCTCGCCCCCCCATGCCGGCCCTGGCCGGACTCCTTCAGCGCGGGCGTACAGGTGCCACGGGGCGCCCTGCACGCGCACAGCGCCGACGTAACTCCCCTGGACGAAGCGCCCGACGCTTGTTCCTGGCGTTAGGCGATCCGTAAACGGTTCGGCGCCGCGGATCAACGGTAGCTGCGATTGCGAGTTCTGCCATTCGCGATCGATTGCCGCCGTAACTACCACGTGCGGTCGGCCAGGTCTACCGAACCGCAGCCGCTCGGCGACGCGCACGCCACCGCTTCGGTCGGAGCTGGCAACGCCCGGTCGGATTTCTGCTTGTTCGGCGTCCTGTCGATAGACCTGGAAGAACGTGACGCGTGTATCGGCCACGTTGGCGCTGTCGTCTCGAGCTGTGCCGAGGGGCGTTCGATGCGCCAAGTTGAGGGTGCCACGCCAGACCGCGGCGTCGCGGACTCCGGGAGCCACGAGCGTTCTCGTTAGGTCGCTCGTGAGCGTGGCGTTGTGCCTGGCAAAGAGGGTGCGGCCGCTTCCAAGAGAGAGACCAGTCGTGCTCGGATCGAAGCGCGCAATCGCCTCGTTGGCGAATGCCCCGGCGCGCGTATCGATGACAATCGCTCCCGCAGTCAGATCACCGTAGCGGGAGGAGGGAACTCCGCGGATGACTTCGACGCGCTCCAGTGTGGTCGCAGGAATGCGGCGAAGATCGATGCCGCCACCGGCTGCGGTATTGAGGGGGATTTCACCGCGCGGCCCGGTGGACTGCAGGTTTGCGTTATTTGAGAGTGGGACGCCGTCCATGATGATCAGCGTCCCGAACGCGGCCGCGCGCTCGGCGACTCCGTATGTTGTTGGCACCGAGCGCAGCGCCACTTGTTGGGTCGCTTCCAGGCCGGGAGGTTGCAGGGCGATGCCCGGGAGGAGTTCCAGGACGCCCGTTAGGCTCACGGCGTTTTGCACCTGAATGGCGTCGCGGTTGATGACGGTGGCGGTGCCGAGCTCACCGCGTGCGCGACCGATGCCTTCGGCCGTGACGCGCACCTGCGGCATCTGGAGCGCGATGCGAGCCAGCAAGACGTCTCGCCTAACGAGGCCCGAGGCGGGGACGCTGACTGGAACACGCGCGAGGGAGTAGCCAAGGGCACGAACGACGAGGGTCTGCGGCCCCGGCGACACACCGCTCAGGCGGTAGGTGCCACCGCTGTCGCTGCGCGCGAACAGCGTGGAACCCTCCAAGGTGATTGTGGCTTGAGCAATCGGGCGACTTGTCACCGCGTCGCGAATGGAACCAGCGATTGCCGCCGACGATTGAGCTGCAACACTACTTGCCAGTGACACAAGTGCCACACCGTGCGGCCACAGCCACTGTCTGACGACTTGTGCGCAGCGCACGATCACCTCGGCCATCCTCGATCCAGTATCCCGCGCATTTGTATGTTTGTCAAGCTCGTGGCGTGCGTGCCACCATCGCGTGGCTCTGCCGCGCTTCCTTGAATCCTCGTTAGGTTCAGGATGTCGCTTACGGGACCTCGAAAGGTGTCATTGGTCCAAGGAACCAGTCCGCCGCCGAGTTGCGCGACCGCTGCAGGATAGCTCGGCCATTGAATAGTCTCCTAGCGACGCGTCGGTGTAGTGAGAACGGTCCCCCGGCTTCGGGGAGAAGGCGTGCTTCTTCTGCGTCAAACGTTGGCAGGACTGATGGCAAGCACGAGGCGTATGGCGAGTCCAGCGTCCACGCAGTAGACAGCACGTCAAGCACCGCCTCGTTCGGAATGCGCATGAAGTTTGAGCCAGCAGCCCACACAGCGTTGTATTGCTTCGGCAACGTGTCCAGAGAGAGTGGCTCAGCTAGCACGTAAATGGCACGTAGTTCGTGCGCGTGCCA
>JBFMFA010000429.1:0-3892 GCA_040753195.1 Gemmatimonadota bacterium
CGGCGACAACGTGTGACGGCTCTTCGTCGGTTCGCAGCGTGTATTCCTCACCGACAATCCGCACTTTGACGACGTGGCGTTTTTCTGTCATCGATCGGCGATTGTCATGGCCTGGACGGCCTGTTCGCGCTGCTGTCTGAGAAAGCGTAGCTGGGCGAGCAAGACGCGGATGCGTTCGATCGCGTGATCTGTGCGTGCGCGGAAGGCCGAATATTCGGACTCGAGCACGCCCAGGCGCTGCTCGCCGAACAGATCGCCGCCCTTGGATGCAGCCTCGAGCGTCTTCACGCGCGACTCCGCGCTATGCGCGCGTTTGCGAAATGCCGCGAGCTCTTCGCCCATCGAGTGGACCAGTTGCTCCAGCTCGCTCAGCGCGCTGCTTGGTCCAGCCGGTTCAGGATGTGCGGGGTTTGACACCGAGTTCGTGATCCAGTGCGCGGATGATGCGTTGACGACGCCCTTCGATTTCCTTGTCGCGAAGTGTGCGACTCGGGTCGCGGAAGGTCAATCGCCACGCGAGGCTGCGGTGTCCCGGAGGAAGCCCGGTTCCCGCGTACAGGTCAAAGAGCTCCAGGCGCTCGAGCAGCTCACCGCCGGTGCGCGCGATGACGGCTTCGACTTTCGCCGCCGGGAGATCGTCGGGTACGACGAACGCCAGGTCGAACTCGGCCGGCGGAGTCGTGGGAATCGGGCGTGTGCGAATGGCGCTGCTGGGCGGTTCGTTAGGCACGTGCCCGCGCACGTGTTCACCGGCGGGCGCGAGCCGTTCGTTCGCCATGGTACCGAGCGCGATTTCTACCGCGAAGGCTTCTGGCGCCCAGACCGGCTTGTCGAGCACGGCGCGGCGAACTTCCCCAACCTTCTGTCCTGCGATGCGCACATCCCATAGCGTGTCGCCGCCTGGCGTCAGCTCAACAGGCGCGCCGGGTATCGCCGCTTCGGCGATCTCGAGCGCGAGTCCTTTCGCGTCCCACTCGTCGAAGAGCTGCGCGTCGGGGTGGGTGAAGTGCGGCGGGTGACGCAGCCCGACAGCAATAGCGCCAACGGAGAGCAGCTCGCGCGGCAGATCACCCGCGCGGGGCGCGAAGACGGCGCCAACCTCGAAGAGCCGCACGTCACGCTGGAGACGGCTGAGGTTGTACTCCACGCGTTTGCCCAACGTCTCGACAATGGACGTCCGCAGATGCGGCTCACTTTCACTGAGCGGATTGCTGACGCGCACGTGCGTGGCGTCGCTGCCCGCCACGAAGGGAAGCGGCGCCGCTTCGAGGAAGCCTAACGCGACAAGCCGATCGCGGACGCGACGACTCACGGCGTAGAGCGGATGGTCGGGCACCACGCTGGGCAAGCCGGGGCGTAAGACGTCAGGAAGTTTCTCGAACCCGCGCAGGCGTGCGATCTCTTCGGCGATGTCGCATTCGCGTTTCACATCGGCGCGCCACGTCGGCGGCGTAACCATGATCTGATCGCCCGGTTCTCGCCGCACGGAGAAGCCAACCGAGGCAAGCAAGCGCTCGGTCTCGGCGGCCGGCACCGCATCGCCTAACAACACCTCGATGCGTCGTGGCCGCACAGCCAGTGGCGCCGGTGGCGGCGGGGCGGCGCCGACGTCGACGGGCGGAGCGCCGATGCGACCGCCGGCGACTTTAACCAGCAGCCCCGCGGCGATGTCGAGAGCGAGCGGTGTTACAGCCGGGTCGATGCCACGCTCGAACCGATAGCTCGCGTCGGTCGACAGACCCAATGCGCGGCGTGCGCGCCGCACGTTCGGTGGCGAGAAGTAGGCGACTTCGAGGAAGATGTCCGTCGTCGTGTCGGTGACTTCGCTCTCGCGGCCACCCATCACACCGGCGATGCCGATGGTGCGCTCGGCGTCAGCTATCACGGTCATGTCGCTCGTCAGCGTGCGCTCAACCCCATCGAGCGTCACGTGCTTTTCTCCCGGGTGTGCGCGACGGACGATGACCGCGTTCCCGGCCAGCTTGGCGAGATCGAAGGCGTGCATCGGCTGCCCGAACCCGTGCAGGACGTAGTTCGTGATGTCGACGACGTTTGAAATGGGGCGCAGCCCCAGCGCGTTGAGGCGCCTAACGAGCCAGTCGGGGCTCGGAGCGACGCGCACGCCGCGGATCACCACGCCCATGTATCGCGGACACCCCTCTTTGTCATCGATGCGCACGCGCGTGCCGCCGACCGTCCCTTCGGTATCGGCATGCGCCGCCAGGCCGGCGCGCGGCATACCACGCACTTCCTCGGGGAGCTGCATCGGGATGCCGGTCAGCCCGGCCAGCTCACGAGCCATGCCGAGGTGGGAGAGCAGGTCCGGACGGTTGGCGAGCACGTCGACTTCGTAGCAGACGTCGCCTAACGGGAGCGCATCGAGCAGCGGCGTCCCCGGCGCGACGTCGATATCCAGCGCCATGATGCCGCTCTGATCGTCGCCTAACGCCAGTTCCCGCGCCGAGCAAAGCATTCCATTGGATGTGACGCCGCGGATCTTGCGCTGCTCGATCGTGACGCCGCCGGGGAGCGTCGTCCCCGTACGCGCGAACGGGTACAACGTCCCCGCGTTCACAATGGGGGCACCACACACCACCTCGATCAGCGAGCCGCGACCGTCGTCCACCTTCGTGAGCCAGAGGTGGTCTGAATTCGGGTGCCGCGCAACCTCCGCGACGCGTGCGACGACGATCGCGGACAACTCCGCGCGCATCTGCGTCATGGCGTCGACCGTCGCGACGTGCTGCGTCATCAGCTCGCGCGTCTCGTTCACCGAGAGCCCGTGCGGCACGAACGCGCGCAACCACTCGTGCGAATACTTCATCGCGCGAACTGCTCCAGGAAGCGCATATCCGAGTCGTAGAGCAAGCGGATGTCGTTGATCCCATAACGAGCCATCGCGATGCGCCCTGGTCCCATGCCGAAGGCCCACCCGGTGAAGCGTTCACTGTCGAGTCCCACGGCCTCGAGGACCGCGGGGTGCATCAGGCCCGAACCCATGATCTCCATCCAGCGCGGACCGCGGCCGTCGTTCAGGTCGATGGTGACTTCGACCTGCGCCGATGGCTCCGTGAACGGGAAGTACGACGGGATGAAGCGCGTGCGCGTGGCTTCGCCGAAGAGCTGCTTGGCGAAATGCGTGAGCGTCGCCTTGAGATCCGCGAACGAGATCCCTTCATCGACGACCATGCCTTCGATCTGGGCGAAGGCCGGCGCGTGTGTGGCATCGAACATGTCGTGCCGATACACAGTGCCTGGCGCGAGGATGCGGAGGGGGGGCTCGTGCTGCTGCAGCGTGCGGATCTGCACGGGCGAGGTATGCGTGCGCAGGAGCGCGTCGCCGGTGAGGTACAGCGTATCGTGCGCGTCCATCGCGGGATGGTTCGGCGGGAAGTTGAGCGCGCCGAAGTTGTACCAATCCCACTCGGCTTCCGGGCCTAACGCGACTGTGAAGCCAAGCTGCCGGAAGATCGCGACGATGTCGTCGACGACGATGGAGACCGGGTGCCGGGCGCCCTTCCAGGCGCGTCGGGCCGGTAGCGAGAGGTCGCGCGGTTTGCCGTCGCCTTGCACGCTCGCGAGCGCCGCGTGGCGACTGTCCAGCAGCGCGTCGATGGTGCTTTTGAGCGCGTTGATCGACTGTCCCGCCGCGCGGCGTTCGTCTGCCGCGAGCGTGGGGACGTGCCCCATAAGCTGCGTTAGGCGTCCGCTTTTGCGCCCGACGAGGTGGTTGCGGACTTCCGTCCACTCGTCGAGCGTTGCGGCGCCGGCGACATCGCGCTCCGCGTCAGCACGTAGCGCGTCGCACGCGGCGACGAATTCGGTGAGCGTCATGCTCCCCGTCCCTCTGGCCCCTACGCGCGCGCTGCGCGCGCCTTGTCGGCTAGCTCGG